>JAISYU010000033.1 GCA_031269685.1 Dysgonamonadaceae bacterium
GTGTGTGTGTGTGTGTGTGTGTGTTAACAAAATATTTGACATATCCAAATCATGCTCTGATTTAGAACTGACAATGCCTGACGTTATAAAGTACTTTTCCGTATTCGGCATCCTTCTTACGGGACAATATGTGTTCGTTTGCATCATAAGACGCGGCAAAGATACGTACTTTTTTTAAACAAACAATATCTTTTGCGAAAAAAACGCTGTTTTAACGCCAAATGCTATAAAATAAGCCGAAATTGCCGGTATTTTGTTAAAAAATATCTACTCGGAGGAGCGGCTAAACACTATCAACTGTTTCTTACCTTGATGAGTAATGGTTGTAGAAGGTGAAATTTAGTGCGTTTGCCGTAAATAATTCATGAACCTGCTCACAAATACAAAAATTTTATTACCTTTGCACCGCAAAACCGAACAACATGCCACCGTAGCTCAGTCGGTAGAGCAGCGCATTCGTAACGCGCAGGTCACGAGTTCGAGTCTCGTCGGTGGCTCATAACAACCCAAATCCCCGTTAAAGATAATAATCAAGTATCCGCAACGGGGAATTTTACGTCAAAATAATACGTGTCGAAAAAAATGATTACCTTTGCAGCCGTTTTTATAAACTTATATATCATTATGGCTTTCCAAACTATAACGGCTCAAGAAGCCGCCAACCTTATCAAAAACGATGACGTAATCGGATTCAGCGGATTCACCGCCGCAGGTTGCCCAAAAGACGTGACCCGTGCACTCGCCGCAAAAGCAGAAGCAGAACATGCCGCCGGAAATCCCTTCAAAGTGGGGATATATACCGGAGCATCGACAGGGGATTCCATTGACGGGGCGCTTGCACGCGCCCACGCAGTCAAATTCCGCTCGCCATACCAGTCAAATAAGGACCTGCGCAACGAACTTAACAGTCACGGCGCGCATTATTTCGACTTGCACCTGTCTGAACTCGCGCAATACCTGCGATACGGCTTCCTGCCCAAACCAAACTGGGCAATAATCGAAGCCGCCGACATCAGCGCCGACGGGAAAATTATCCTAACCTCCGGCGTCGGCATAACACCGACCGTAGCCCGTCTCGCAGACAGGATAATTATCGAACTCAACCGCTATCATCCCAAAGAAACCGCCGGCATGCACGATATATACGAGCCTGCCGACCCGCCTTTCCGCAGGGAAATACCGGTATATTCCCCTTCCGACCGTATCGGCGTCCCATATCTCCAGGTCGATCCGTCAAAAATTGCAGGAATCGTCGAAACAAACCTCCCAAACGAAGTAGGAGCTTTTACTCCCTCCGACAAAGTCACAGACACGATCGGATATAACGTGGCAAGTTTCCTTTCTTCCGAAATCCGCGCAGGACGAATACCGAAAACGTTCCTGCCTGTCCAGTCCGGGGTGGGAAATGTCGCAAACGCCGTACTCGGAGCAATGGGCGCAAACCCGGATATTCCGCCGTTCGAAATATATACCGAAGTCATTCAGGACGCTGTCGTAACATTGATGCTCGAAGGCAACGTGAGGTTCGCAAGCGGCTGCTCGCTGACCCTTAGTACTCCCGCATTGGAGAATGTTTACGCAAACCTGTCAGTATTTAAACCGAAACTGCTTCTTCGTCCGCAGGAAATATCCAACAATCCCGAAATAGCAAGGCGACTCGGCTTGATCTCCATCAACACCGCCCTGGAAGCGGATATCTTCGGCAACATCAATTCCACACATGTGCTGGGAACAAAGATGATGAACGGAATAGGGGGGTCGGGTGACTTCTGCCGCAACGCATACCTCTCAATATTCACCACTCCTTCCATTGCCAAAGAAGGAAAAATCAGCTCAATCGTCCCAATGGTCTCCCACCTCGACCACAGTGAACACTCCGTGAAGATACTCATCACCGAACACGGCGTAGCCGACCTGCGCGGGAAATCACCTGTCCAAAGAGCAAAGGAAATTATCGACAACTGCGTCGCTCCCGAATATCGCGGGATGCTGAATGACTACCTCAATCTGGGACAAAAAGGTCACACGCCCCAAAATATGGCTGCCGCGCTCGCCTTTCACGATACATTCAACAAAACCGGCGACATGAGGCTTACAGATTGGAGTAAATACTAAGCAATCAACAAAAAAGACAAACGGCAACAAGTAAAAACCTGTTGCCGTTTATCTTTCATCATGCTACAATCCCTGTCAGCGGCTTAAAATCCCGCCGCCTTGAGGCGCAATCCCGCCGTCTCGTCAAGTCCCGACATAATGTTGAAATTCTGTACCGCCTGACCGGATGCACCTTTCAAAAGATTGTCGATAACCGAAACAATCAACAGTTTACCATCATGTTTCATGACATGCAATAAGCATTTGTTGGTGTTAACTACCTGTTTCAGGTCGGGATCAAAATCAACAACCTTCGTAAACGGAGAATCCTTGTAATAGTCCCTGTATAGCATGTTTGCTTCTTCCTCCGACAGGAGGCTACTTGTGTAAGCAGTGGCGAATATCCCCCTCGTGAAGTTCCCGCGTACCGGTATGAAGTTTACCTTTACCTCAGGCGCGGGCTGCAATATCCGCAGTGTCTCGCTAATTTCGTTAAGATGCTGGTGGATAAACGGCTTATAGACCGAAACATTATTGTTCCTCCAACTGAAATGCGATGTCGCGGAGAGTTTTACCCCGGCGCCGGTTGAACCTGTTATGGCATGAACGTGAACTTCCCCGTCAATCAATCCCTTTACTGCAAGCGGGAGGAGAGCAAGCTGGATAGCGGTAGCAAAACATCCGGGGTTGGCGATACGTACGGCGTTCCTTATCCGGTCTTTATTAATCTCCGACAAACCGTAAACGAATTCCTCGCCTGAATCACCATACCGGTAATCGGCTGACAAGTCAACGATCTTAGTTGTTGCCGGAATGTGGTTACCTTCCATAAACTTCCGGCTGTCACCATGCGCAGAACAAAGGAAAAGCACGTCACAATCGCCAATCCGCGCGATATTGCCGGTAAAGATAAGGTCCGTTTCCCCTTCAAGCCCGCTGTGGATTTGTGCAACCCTTTTCCCTGCGTTACTTTTACTGTGTACGAAATTAATCTCCACATCCGGATGGTTCACCAGCAACCGCAACAGTTCACCGGCAGTATATCCCGCGCCGCCAATTACTCCTGCCTTGTACATTTCTTTCTACAGTGCGGGTTTTAGTATCGACACCGAAAGTTGCGCTTTGCCTTCCACTTTTGATGCGAAAGCCTTGAAATGTTCACTGCCATTGTGGGAATCTATCGCTTCCTGCGACTTCCAATGTTCTATGAAAGTCCATTTCAGAGGATTGTCCGCATCAATGTAAACCTTGTAGCAGATGTTTCCTTCTTCCTTGCGCGTTCCCTCAACTACAGCCTCGACCGCGGACCACAGTTCATCCTTAAATTCAGGATAAACATCCAGTGTAGCAATTATCGACAGCGAGTTTGGGTTTTCCGTTCCCTTACAGGCTTCCTTGTCTTTGCTTCCGCAAGTGCAGGAAGATAATCCTGCGATGACTAAAACCAATGTGTACAGTAATTTCTTCATAATGTTTTTTAATAATTAGTGAATGAATCCGCAAAATTAATCCATATTTTCCAGAAATGCAAAAACTGTCTTTGCTCTTATCCTTATTTCTTAAAGATTTCCCTGATATGGTTGAAATCCCTGCGGAATTGGATGCCGAGCCCCTGCGTCATTTCTGGACGTGGATTAAGGTATCTGTAATTGTAGTGGTTGAAGAACTTAAGCCGGATATCCCCGTTCTTCCTGAGAAGATATTCAAGGTCGAAATCACCTATAAGGGGAACATTATTGCGATTATCATCCTGAAGGTACGGACGGTCAATATATCCGAAATTGCCGTTGATAAGCAGGCGATTGTCAAGAAGCTGGCTCGAAAGCAGTAACTCGGTCTCGGTACCGGTCTGTTCGTCTCCCTCGTAAGACTGGTGGTACTTGGCGCCAACCCGAAACTTGTCACTCAATGCACCAAGTATTTGCGAAAGCTGCGACGAAAGCGTAGAGGTAAGGTATGACATGTTGTTGCTTGCCTGTGAACTTTCATTCATATATTCCGGAGAAGTATAAAAACGGCTCAATACGAGCAGGTAAACAAACTGTTGAGCCAGTATGTCGTCAGTGCGTATATAACTTTTTACCTGACGGTTGAGCTCTTCCGGTGAATTAGGCAGGTTGAGGTCGAAAGCAATGTTCGGACGGTCAAGCGTCCCGTTGATTTTAAGGATACAGTTTACCGGAATATTGCTCTTGGCGCTCTGTTGCTGTTTAAGAAGTTGCTGGGAAAGATCTCCGAGGTTAGCCTGGACAGTGTAATTTGCAGTGATGTTAAGATCCGCGGCGTAAGGGTCGCCGTTGAACGAGACAGTACTGCCTTCCGTAATATCGAAATTGCGGTAAATGGCTTGCTGAAGACTGAAATTGTATTTCCCCTGGTTAAGTGCGTAAGTACCCAACACTCGCAGTGGGATTTTATCGCCGTACTGTATGTGCAGGTTGCCCGTACCGTAACCGCTTATCTTATCGCCGGCTACGGGATCCATAATCATGTCAATGCCTGCCTGCTGATTGACATCAAGCATAAGATAGAGCCTGATTTCAGTGCCCTGTTTGACATCCGGCATAATCTGAGCTATGGCGGGTTTAGCAGCAACTGATTTCAATTTTACCGAATCCTTTTTCGAGTTAACGAAACGTATAAAGTCATAATCAACTACATCATGCTCTTCCATGAAATTGAGCGCCATGTGGGTATTTGCCGTATTGCGGAACGAAACATTGAGATTTATAAGGTCTTCCGTACCTTCCAGCCTGACATTACCTGTCCCAAAGGCAATACCGTGAAAGGTGGGATTCTTTTTGCTGTCGGCATTGTAAACCATAAAATCGTCGAAAGATACATCAACAAGGAAACTGAAGTCGGAAAACAGGTTGTGTCGCACGTAACCGTTTGCCTGCGCATATTTCCCTTTCTCGTCAACGAGCCGTAAACCGGTGATACGTATTTCATCGGGCAACAAGACAACCGAATCGCTGAAAGTATAACAGGTATTCAGAAAATCAATACCGAAGCGACATTCATGGGTGAGTACATTGCCTTCGACAGTGGGATCATTCAGGTTGCCGAAAAGCCGCAAGTGTCCCGAAAAACTGCCGTCAATATCCTTTGCAATCTTGGAGAGATATTTTCTCAGGAACTTGGCATTAGCTCGTTCAGCATCGAAATTAATCGACAAAGTTTCGCCTACAGGATAAATCACACCGTCAATATTTACCTTTGAAGAATCCGGAATCTGTGCCACACCGCGCATTATGACACCTTGATTTTCGGCATCCCACGTACCCGTCAGGTCCAAGTCGCCGAAAAGCCCCTGATTGAATGAAAAGTTTTTCACGTCGAGATGGGTTGACAGTTTGCGGGATTTATAAATATCCTGAACATCAACATATCCGGTGGCAATTCCTCCAAATTCAAGCGCCGGAATATTCAGAGAACTGAAAATGTACTCCAGATCCACATCTTTTAATTCGACAAGCAATTTCTTGTTTATGTTACGGGCAATGGCGCCGTCAATACGAATGAATTGTTCATTGTGGGTCACATTCAGGCGGTTGATGGTTATACCTGCGGTGTCGATCTTGATTTGCGTTGGGTGTAAAGTCCAGGTTGAATCATTGAAGACGAGACTTGACTGCCGGATTCGAATATCGGTCTCTACCGGCATCTTCTCCGACTGTCGGGACAATAGAGCCATGAGGTTAATATGTCCACGGTAAGAGTTTTCAGTTTGTCCCCAGTTGAGGGCGGCATCAACTTGGTTTTCCTTTGCGTTAAGTAGCACGTTTAATGGCATTTTCCCTTTTTTGCGATGTACACCCGCACTGCCAACCTCAAGAAAGAGGGCGTTGGCGCGATTATTAAACGTGATGTCGGTATTTTCGATAACAGATTTACCGATGGTCATCCAGGGAATTTCCGCTTTGAGTTCTAAACGGTTATACGAACTGTTATAATGCCCTGTAATCAGTGTTTTTTCACGGATTACGAACGGCAATGGAAACACGTTGTCTAATTCCTGCATATCTTCGACAGTGATTTTCAGGGAAAAGGAGTTTCCCACACCGTTCACTTTATTTTCGACAGGTTTAAACAACGCAGGGAGATAGACGGCGAAGGAATTATTAATGTCTGAGAGGAGGGTTTTAAAATTGTAATTACCACGCAGTTCGCCATTGAATAGATCGGAATTAGCGGTCAAGACACGTTCCCCTCCTATCTTTTCGGACAGAACAGAGAGCGAATCAAGCACATATTTACCTTTCTCTGTTTTAACAATCATGCTTTTGAGTTTAACTATACCTAAAGCATTGTCGGCGTTATTTCCCGTGAAATCAGCCTTCAGAGCGAGGGAGAAAGATATGTTCCGGAAATTGTCTGTTAAGTTTAACCTGTTTAGATTAAGGTCGGAGACATTGACGGAGAAGTTAAATCTCGAATCATCTTTATCTTGGAGACTGAATGTTCCTTCAGCGTTGATTTTACCGTCCGGTGTATTGATATTCAAAGAGCAGTTGTAGTTCTCAGGAGAAAATTTGCCGTTGAGTACTATATTTTCGTAATTGTAGCCGTTGTATTGAAAGTGGTTAATGATTCCTTCGACGGAACCTGCTGTAAGTTTACCGGAGCGCTGTACGGCAGATACATTGAGATCGAATGTAACATCACCGAACCTGTTATCGGCGATAATTGAACCTATCTCAAGTTTATCGGAAACGATACGTCCGCGTATGAAATCAGTCCCATTTTTGCCGGCTTCAAGTTTCACGGAAAACGAACCGGCATCTGTATTGAATATCCCGTTGGCTACTGCATAGTCGGTAGAGGCGCTCACATCGCCGGAGAATTTCACGACATTCATTTGGGTGATTTGCGGAGGCAATACGATTTGTTTCCCGTTTAGATCATTAATTATCCGGCTAACGGCGATCGGGGAAAAATTTAATTTGTCTATTTCCAGGAAAACAAACGCATCATCAGGATTACTTGAAAAGACATCTCTTAATACTGCTTTTGCATTGAAAATAATATCGTTATCTACGTCAATGTTAAGGCTTGGAACGGAAATATCATTCATCGTACCCTTTATATAGCCGTTGATTTGTATCTTGGAATTAAGACCTGATAAGTTGGGAACAAAGTCGCACAAGTCGCCGGGGATAACATTGGAATCGTCAATTTTCAGATGGAAAAGAATTTCATTCAGAGGTCTGCGTTGCATATTTTCGTCGCACAAGGCAAAAGAGACATCGGATACAGCGACTTTGGAATCGCCAAAACCAATTTTCAGACTGTTGATTAGCACTTTTTCTTTTGAGCAAGACAGACCGGATACTTCGCTGTTAAGGATTAGTCCTGATATTGCAAACCCTAAATTCCTGACATCCATCTTAACCTTGTCTGCGGAAAATTCCCTGAACCTGACATCGGTTGAAATCCCGCTAACCTTAAATGATTTTACGTTGAATCCTTTCACTACTGTATCTGCGTCTTTCTCGCGGTATGAGAAGCCGCCATTTTGCAGTATCAGCCTTTTCGCACGGAAATCAATGGGGTCCGGCTTCTTGATTGAGTCGTTCACGGAAAACAGATCAATAAGATATTGTATGTTAAGCGGAGCGTCTGCGCTGTCGCGGGTCAGGTTAACTTCGAAAGCGGCGATGCGGCAAGTATTGAGGCGTAATTTTTTCCTGAGGAGCGGCAGGGGTTTGAATCCGACAGCGATACGTTTCGCTTTCAACCAAATTTCGCCCGACATGTCGTCGAGTTCTACGTCGCTGAGGACTATTTCGTTGAGGAAACCGACAGTTATATGTCCGATTACCACCCGCGCACCTGTTTTATGTTCGAGGTAACCCGAAATTTTTTCCGCGGCGAACTTCTGCATGGCAGGCGTTTGTATTAATGCGACAAGCAGTGTATATATCAGAGCCGCACTAACGAGGAAAATGATTGTCACACGTTTGAAAACTCTCATCAGATGATAAAGAAGAGCGCAAAGGTATAAAATAGTTTTCAGTTATACAAGAGCAATGCACCGGCGTTTGGTTTACAGCATAAAATAATTGCGGAAAATGTAGAGCCGGTGTTATAGCAGTCGGTTATGAGGGATAAAATACTATTTTTATAAACTGTTGTTTTATGAATTAACAAGGGGCGATTCCTGTTATCGGTCGCCCCTTGTGGTTTTATGGTTGCGGATTTATTTTTGTCAATGATTATGTTCCCCGTGATCGACGCTCATAGATCCTAAATAGAATGCGTTAGAGAGAACTATTTGTGCATCGTCTGCGAGTTTATCGACGGGTGTGATTTGTGTATATCCGAGTTCGCTGACACCGGAAATTACCTCGACGGCAGCAAAGTGAAATGATTTTCCGTCTTCACTTACCTCCTCTTCTTGGAGCGCGAATATAAATTGTTTTCCGTCGCGGCTAACTATTGCATCGTTGGGGACGGCGGCGGATTTATTTTTGCCGGTATTTATTACCCCTGTTACATACATTCCCGGAATCAGTTTGGTATTTGGCGTTGCCGGTTTGATCGAGGCATGTACTGTTATTGCTTTTGTTTCGTCGTCGAAAGATTTATTTATTTGATAGATCTCTCCTGTCAGCACTGTTGATTTTTGGTTAGTGAGTACTATGTTGACAGATTGCCCGATTTCGACGAGGTTAATATCTTTCTCATAAATTTTCATGTCGCAATGAATGTCGGAGTTGTCGGTGATGTACATCAGTGAGGTTTGCGTATTGACGAAGCTGCCGGTACTGACATTTACTTTGCCGACATATCCGGCGATAGGGGAACGGAGTGGAATTTGCGTCACGAGGTTTCCGGCGGATATTTGTTGAGGGTTTATGGAAAGGAGGATCAGTTGTTTTTCCAATCCTGCAAGTTGTGCCTTTGAAATTTCGTACTGGGCGGATGCATTTTGTAATGTTTTTTGCACTCCGGCATCTTGTGCGGATAATTCCTGTTGTCGGTTAAGTTCCTGTTCTGCTGTCAGTGTTTCTTTCTTTAAGATCAGGTAATTTTTCTGCATTTCGATAATTTCCATACTTGTTATTGACGCCACAGGCTGTCCGGCGGAAATATATTTACCGTCGGTAACAAGTACGTTGCTTACGACACCGTTAATCAGTGAGGTTATTTCTGCGCGGCGTTGCGGGTCGAGGGAAAGTTGACCGTTTACACGGATCACGCTGTTCAGGTCGCGCGATTCCACGTTACCTAAATTGATACCGACAGCCTTCATCTGTTCTTCTGTGAGGGAAATTTCCTCGCTGTGATCGTGGCTCTCTTCTTCTACGTTACTTATTTTCTGCCGTTGTCCACAGGAGACAAGAAGAGCGGATAATAAGATTATTTTTGAAACTAAACTAAATTTTTTCATACCGGTTTTATTATTTATTTCCTTTTAAGTAATTGATGATTATGATTGTTTGATTATAATTATTGACTGCGCCTGCATATTTGAGGTGCAGTTCGGCAGCCGATTTAATATTCTGGATAAATTCCAGGTAACCTATTTCGCCTTTTTCGTAGGACACTTGTGATATTCGGCTGATTTCGTTTGCCTGGGAATTTCCCTGGTTTTGGTAATATGTAAGTTCATTGTTTGCCTTTTCGTATTCATTTAATGCGATGAGGTATTCTTCGTTCAGGGATTTCATAGCATCTGCCTGTTGGGTTTTAATGAGTTCGAGTTCTATTTTGGCGGTCTTTACTTTGGCTTTTTGTTCGCCGAAGAAGATGGGGATACTTATACCTGCTTCAAAACCCATAAAATTTCCTCCGGCGAATCTGTTTCGTTGGATGTTGTACGGATTATAATCTTTTATTAGCAACTGATTACGGAGTGCGAGATTAAAATCCGGCAGGAGGTTGTTTTTCGCAAGTGTTATTGATCGTTGTCCGATCATCTTTTTATCTTCAAAGATTTTATTGAGTGGTGTACTGTTTGGATTAAAATCTTCTATTATCATTTGCTCATTGAGGATTACCGGCGAACTTTCCGCAGGTATAATCAGGTTGTCTGAGTTTGTCAGGCGTTTTAATGACAGTTGCATAGAGAAGAAATCCATTGCTGCTTGATGTAATTCGATACGGTTTTCATTTAGCAGTCGTTCTGCGTTGATTAATTCGAGGCGGTTTGTTTCGCCTGCATTAAATTTCGCAGTAGCGATGGTGAGGAATTTCTTGTAGACGCTGTCCTGTTGTTTGAGTATCCTTATTTTTTCCTGCTGGTAGAGTAATTGGAAGTACAGTTCGGATATTTTACGGATAACTTCATTCCGGGTAAGTTGAAGATTACTGCGTTCGAGTTGGGTTTCTGCTTGCAGGAGTTTCTTTCGTGCGATATAGGTTGTAGGGAAGTCCAGGCTTTGGATAACCGCTACGCTATTATCTGGATTTCCTCCTGAGGTTGGGTCCTGACTGAGTGAGAACTGTGTTTTATCAATATTAAACGCAGTCCCTTGCATGTATTTTGCCTTTTTGACGGATATTTCTCCCGATTCTATGGAGAGATTGTTTTCGAGGGCAAATTCTATACATTCCTGCAATGTTTTTTTTATTTCCTGCGACTGCGCGTTGGCTGTTATTGCAGGGAATAAGATTGTAATAAGAAATATTTTTTTAAAATACATAATGTTTTTGGATTAAAAATTTATTTTTTTGAGAAAACTTTATAGATAGAAGGAAGCACGAACAGGGTGAGGACGGTTGCGGTGAGTAATCCTCCGATGACGACTGTTGCGAGTGGTCGTTGCACCTCTGCGCCATCGCTGTTGGAGACAGCCATTGGTAAAAAACCGAGTGAAGCGACGAGTGCAGTCATCAGGACGGGACGAAGTCTGACCATACATCCTTTGATTATCCGTTCGTTTAGATTGCTCATGCCTTCTTTTTGCAGGGAATTAAACTGCCCGATAAGCACTATACCGTTTAATACCGCCACACCGAAGAGGGCTATAAAACCTACACCGGCAGAAATGCTGAACGGCATATCTCGTAGCCATAACGCCCATATTCCGCCGATCAGGGAGAGTGGTATCGCTGAAAACACGAATAATGATTCCCGTACACTTTTCAGCGTCGCGTATAACAGCAGCAGTATGAGTAACAGCGCGAGTGGCACGGCGATTGCGAGCCTTTTTTTCGCCTCCTGCAAGTTTTGGAATTGACCGCCGTATGAATAATAGTATCCTGGGGGCAGGTCAAGTTCGCTGTCGAGTATGTTTTGTATTTCGCGGACTGTGGATTCTACATCTCTGCCTCGTACATTGAATCCGACATATATTCTGCGTTGACCGTCCTCGTGTGTAACTTGTGCGGGGGCATCGCGGAATTTTATCTCTGCGATTTGGGACAGCGGAATATTTCCCGAAGAATTATTCAGTGGGATGTACAGGTTTTCCAATGATTTTATATCATTTCTCATTGTATTTTCCATTCGCAACACTATTGAGAAACGTTTATCTGCCTCATATACGAATCCCGCTTCTTTTCCTGCGAAAGACGCTTCAAGAATTGTATTGGCATCTTTGACGGATATACCGTACCCGGCAAGTTTTTCCCTGTCGTATGTAACTTGTATCTGTGGTAGTCCTGTTACTTGCTCCACAAACGGGTTGGTGACTCCTTTCACGTTGGTTATCAGTCCAGCGACTTTTTTTGCGGAAGAAACCAGGACGTCTAAATCGTTACCGTAGATTTTTATCGCTACATCCTGTTTGATTCCGGTTATAAGTTCATTTGTACGCATCTTAATCGGTTGGGTCATTTCCACTTCGAGACCTGGAATGACTTTCATCGCATGTTCCATTTTACTCATCAGTTCGTCTTTGGTTGCCGCCGATGTCCATTCTTTTCTCGGTTTGAGTGAGATCATCATATCCGAGCGTTCTATGGGCATCGGATCGGTAGGTATTTCTGCGCTGCCTATTCTTGTCACTACCTGCTTCACTTCCGGGAAATTATCCATGAGTATCTTTTCCGCCTGGATTGATGTCTTAACCATTTGCGAGAGGGATGTTCCCTGCGCCATGCTGGATTCGGTTGCGAAGTCACCTTCATCGAGGCTCGGAATAAATTCGCCGCCCATTCTGGTAAACATCATGATGCTCAGGACAAATAACACAACCATAGACATTATCAGCAGTTTACTTTTTTCAAGGCTCATCCTTATAGCGGGCAGATATAATTTCCCCAGACAGTCCATGATAGCGTCTGATATGTTTCTTTTGTGTTCTGTTTTACGCGAGAGGAATAAAGCGCTTGCCATTGGGACGTACGTCAGGGATAATATAAATGCACCGAGTATTGCAAAGAACACAGTCATTGCCATTGGACGAAACATCTTGCCTTCTATTCCTACCAGTGTAAAGAGAGGAATATATACTATCATTATTATTATCTCCCCGAAGGCGGCGCTGTTACGAATCTTGGATGCCGAATGAAAAACCTTTTCGTTCATTTCTTTCTGTGTGAGTATAGTTCTAAATTCTCCTTCCCGGCTTTGGGTCGTTTTGTATATATGATGGCATACGGATTCTACGATAATAACCGCACCATCTACGATCAGTCCGAAGTCTATTGCCCCCAGACTCATCAGGTTTCCGCTCACGCCGAATACCTGCATCATTGAAAACGCAAAGAGCATAGAAAGAGGAATCACCGAAGCGACTACCATCCCTGCGCGGAAGTTTCCAAGGAACAGTACAAGGATAAAAACCACAATAAGTCCGCCTTCAAGGAGGTTTTTTGCGACAGTATTCGTTACGCGATTGACGAGCTGTGTCCTGTCGATGAATGATTCTATGATAACTCCTTCCGGCAGGCTTTTTTGCACCTGTTTAATCCGTGTTTTTACGTTCTTTATTACCTGCTGGAAGTTTTCTCCCTTGAGCATGAGTATAATTCCGGCAACGACTTCGCCTTCACCGTTACGTGTTACCGCGCCGTAACGTGTAGCGCTTCCGAATTGCACGGTAGCAATATCGCCTACAAGGACGGGAGAGCCGTTTATGACCTTCACAGGTATCTTTTTTATATCTTCCAATGTATTCACAAGTCCAAGTCCTCGTATAAAATACTGGTTACTGTACTGTTCGATATAACTTCCTCCGGTGTTTTCGTTATTACATTCGAGTGCCTTGTATATCTCAGGCAGAGTTACTCCGGCGGCATTTAGTTTGTCGGGGTTGATTGCAATTTCGTACTGTTTGACAAAACCACCCCATCCGCTAACTTCGGCGACGCCTTCTGTACCTGAAATCTGTTTACGTACGATCCAGTCTTGCATCGTACGCAGGTCACTCAATGAGTATTTATCTTCGTAACCTTTTTCTGCGCGTAAAGTATAATGATATATCTCTCCCAGTCCGGTTGTGACGGGTGCTAACCCTATACTTCCCATGTTTTTTGAGACTGACTCTTCTGCTTCCTTGAGTTGTTGTGTCACCTGCTGTCGTGCCCAGTAAATGTCGGCATCTTCTTTAAACACAAGCGTTATGACAGACAATCCGCTACGGCTTATACTTCGCCGTTCGATTATTCGCGGTATATTTGCCATTGCCATTTCGACGGGAGTAGTTATAAACTGTTCTACCTCCTGTGCTCCGAGCGAAGGGGAAAGTGTGATGACCTGCACCTGGTTATTTGTTATGTCGGGAGTAGAGTCAAACGGTAACTGTGACAGGGAATAACTTCCCCAGATAATTAGTGCGACCGTCAGCGCACCGATTATGGTCTTATTTTCTATTGAAAACTTTATTAACTTCTGAAACATCTTTTTGAAAATTTTTTGGTTATAATTAACTGGTAAAAAATAGTTAAGAAATAAGAGTTAGAATTGAAGAACTAAAAGTCAACAATTATGAACTGTCGGTTAAGAGAGAACAAACTGTCAGTTAAAAGTAAAAAAATCAACTCTCAACTCTTAGTTATCTGTTCTTAACTGAAAGGATCTTTTAGCGCTTCGTTATTAACTCTTAGTTTACGCCTGCGGGGGCTTTTTTGAAGTAGAAAGTTCTGCAGAATAATTGCAGAAATTATAAAAAGAGGTATTCTTTAATGAAAAGTTGATTGAAAAATCTTCTTGAGACTGCTCGAGATACAGGTTGACTGTATGGCAACTGTTCGTGCAAATGCAAAATGGTGTACATGAATCATGAACATCGTTGCAGTCATGACCTTCCATGATAACTGTAGTCATACTGTTATCGTTTGAAGGTAAAGCATCATGTCCATCGCACCTGCATGGCATCGCAGAGAGCAGTAACACATAAACACTCAGCATAAAAGCAATCAATCTCATCTTTTCTGTATTAAAGAGGCTGCAAAATTATAATAAATATTCTAAAACTGCAAGTATTTTATCGTGAATGTAAAGTTTGAAATAAAAAAGCAGACAGTTGACGTCCCAACGAAATACTAAACGATGTATAAAATATGAACATATAAGAACCGTCAACTGTCTGCCAATCAACCTCTATTACATTATATCATCACTGACTTAATGAACGGGATGATTTTATTAACAACAAATTCAACATACAAATATAACGAATATTTTCCGAAAATGTTTTGCAGATTAAAAAAAAAGTTGTACCTTTGCAGCCTTGAAGTTTGTTAAAGAGCCAAAACTGTCTACAACATGATAATTTCTACAACTTCCGGGGTTCTGTTCACATATAATCGCAGTTAAAAATTATTCTTTTCCATACAAATAAGGACGCACACAATGTGTACACCCTTATTATATTTACTTCCAGTTGTTGTTGTAAGGATTGATATTATAGCGGTTCGCGTAGGTATATACGTTATATGTCGGCTCACCCAACTGTGACAGATAAGTAGTACCGTCTTCAAATGTAGGCTCAGCAGTATCTTCGTATCTCGGATTATCATAGCCAAACATATTTTGGAAAACAGCATCGACCCGATAAATGGGTTTTCCGCTTTCTGTTAAGTTCTGTATCCAGTCTGGAAAAATCGATTGCCCTGTAAGATCTAAGGCAGTATTTTCGTAGTGTGTATGGGAAAGGAAGCCTTCCAGGTTCGCTATCGAATGACCTAGCGTGTTGAACCAGTTTCTTAGCGGGATGAGGTCGATGGGTGATGTGAGGGAAGTGTTGTTGTAGTGTGCCTCTACAAGGAACCATGTCAGGTCTTGTATTGATGTATTATTGTTGAACCACCCCGCAAGCGGGGTAAGGTCGACGGGAAATTTAAGAGAATAGTTATACAGGTATGTATCGTTAAGGAAGTACGACAGGTCCGTTATATCATTATTCGCGATGAACCAGCCTTTTATCGGGTCAAGGTCGATTGGTGATGCAAGTTGATCGCTGTAGGCGTGTGTAAAGGCAAGAAAGTACGACAGGCTCTCTATCGATGTATTCCCTTTGAACCATCCCGAAAGACCGCTAAGGTCTATGGAAGTTATGAGTCTGGCATTGCCAGAGTGTGTATAGCCAAGGAAGTACGACAGGTTCACTATTGATTCATTCTCTTTAAACCAGTCTTTTAGCGGGCTAAGGTCAATGGTGGATGTGAGGATAGCGTTTTCGCTGTGTGTACCGTAAAGGAAGTTCGACAGATTCGTTATCGTTTTATTATCATAGAGCCATCCCTTAAGACCGCTAAGGTCGATGGGGGATGTGAGTTTAGTGTTGCTGTTGTGTGTACAGTAAAGGAAGTACGACAGGTCAGTTACTTCTGACGGCAATTGGTACGTATCTACAAATTTAGCGGGAGTAATAAGGTTTGTGCAGTAACTAAACATATAGGCGAACATATAGGAAGCGCTTGTATTGCCTGCTTCCTCTTGAGGCGCAAAAACCATAGTAGTTAGCGGGGCATCTATTGATATAAGTTTCTGCTTATTGGCATCAGAATTTGCGTTGCCGGTAGTACTGTAATGATGTCCGAATGCATTTCCCCAGCCTGGAGCGGGAGGGTTGAATGGGGTTATGCGTATTTTATGATCTCCTGCTACCGGGAAGGTGTGTTCAATACCGTTGTGGTCAATAGTTGATGCATTTCTTGTTTTATGCACTGCATTGTCGTCGTCGAAATAAACATTCCAGTCGTAAGCATGATTATATGTATTGCCCACACCACCGGAAGTAGGTATGTAGTAAATCTCGTTCGGAGCCGTAGTCTTGATTGTTAACCTGATCTCTTCTTTTGGACGAGGTCCTTCGGGAGGGCATGTCTGTATCCATTTTGATCCGTTCCAGGTCTCGACGCACTTGGTGTCGGTGTTGAATATCTCCAGCCCCGGCGCATTGCTGTTGCCTGTCAGGGTAGGGACAAGCGCGTCGCGCTGATCGGTGTTCATCTGCGGCAGCCTGAGAGCTCGCTCACCGCCACTGATGAGTTCGAGTATCGAAAAATCATGAGGCTTTGGTAAGCATCACAGTTGCAAAAGTATGTCTGCCACAATGGGTTGTGAGCCGTTTATTGATGTCGCAAAGAGCAGCGATTTCTTTCAGGTACTCGTTCATTTTTTGATTTGTGTGCATCGGTAAAAGTTTTTCGCGTTTCTGATTTCCATATTTTTCAAGGATTGCAATCGGGATTTCCAAAAGAGGTATATTTGCCTGAACAGACGACTTTTGCCTGTTCAATCTAATCCATTTTTGCTCTAATCCATCTTCGATAATATTATCCTTCGTAAGATTTGCAACGTCAATATAGGCTATGCCTGTAAAACATTGAAAAACAAAAATATCGCGGACTTTCTCCAATCTTTTGGCAGAAAATTTGTGAGTAAGCAAACGTTTTATTTCCGGCTCAATCAGATATTCCTTATTAACAGGTTTATAACCAAGTTTGTACTCATCGAAGGGGTCTGCAGTAATAATTCTGTTTTTTAAAGCATTAGTAATAACTTGTTTAAGATAGCGGAGGTGTTTCACGCAAGAATTATGTCCACATTCGCATAACGATTTCAAATACACTTCGTAATCGGTTATGAACTGAAAATTTACTTCCCTGACAGGCAAATAATCTTTATCGTATTGATGTTTAATAAATTCCGCTATTCTGTTGCGGGTAGCAAGATATTTCGACAGTGTAGTGCTGCGAATTGTTTTGCCGACGAGGTTACGTTTTTGCTCAACCTTCGATTCAAACAGCGACAAAACAGTATTCCTCTGAATATCAACGCCAAGATAAGAATCTCGAAGTTTTTCAGGCGTAACATAGCCGTATTTTTCAAAAATTTGACTGTGATGAGCATTCAAATCGGCTCTGATTTTATCCAAAGCATCGTTTATTCGAATTGCTTCTTTGGTTTTTCCGTTCATTCTACCGATTGGATTCCAAAGAGCAGGATTCACTGACAGAGGCGAATTGAATTCGACAGCATTACCGCCAATAGTGATTCGTACAGCGATTGGTGACAAACCGTTTTTGTTCAGCCTGCTTTTTCTGATGAGAAAAAGGATACGAAAAGTAGTTTTCATTGTTTTTTACTTTTAGTTCGACAAAATTATTACTTGTCGATGAAAGAAAAAACTCTGAAACGAAGCCAAATGGCGACACTTTAAGACATTGACATCCAACAGTTAATCTGCTAATTCGTGGACATTTTTTCAGCATCTGTTTTGTCCACGTTTTGTCCACGAGTACCCTGTCTTTTCCTGTCTCTTTTTGTCCTCGAATGGCTCTCGCGGAAAAGAAAAAAGTCTGCTAATATACTGATTAACAGACTTTATGTCTTTTGTTGGCTTCGGTTGTCTTTGCAACCATTCGCCTTTTTGTGGGCGTTGACGGATTCGAACCGCCGACCCTCTGCTTGTAAGGCATAAATTCACTCTTTTCATCTATTTTCTTTCATTTTTATATTGTGGATATAACGCTGTATTCTAATTATTTAAGCGATTTTTGATTTATATCTGCTATTGCTTATTTTAGATATAATTCGTACCTTTGTGTGCAAATTGTGTGTGCGTTTTTTTTGTACACGCAGAATCAAAAATACGGAATATGGATACATATAATTTAAACGGAATCACAGTCGCGGCATTTTTGGATAATCGCCGAGAAACCAAGTCTGGTGCGTATCCTGTGAAGATTCGCGTAACTTACAAACGCGACAGAAAATATTATTCCACAGGCAAAAATTTGTCCGTCGCCGATTGGGAACGATTGGAAAAAAC
>JAISYU010000101.1 GCA_031269685.1 Dysgonamonadaceae bacterium
CGAGAGCTACCTTCCCTTTTAATGAAAAATTCGCCATCATGTGTATTGCTTTTTTAATTGTCTCCTGAAATGTTTCAATTCCTGTGCAATATTATTAAATATTTTCGGAACTTCAGTAAAAGCTTGTTCGGAAGAAACGCTACTATTTAAAGATTACTGTTTTTGTCTTTTCGGATGTATTGTTTTGTGTCCCTGCATCATCGCGACGGCAAGGCATGAATCCGGAAGCAATCTTTTCATAATTGCAAGCAAATAATGATATCAACAAAGCTAAATATATGATATTGTTGTTCATGACAAGGATATTAAAATAAGGATTTTAAATAGTAAGATTTGCTTATTTCCTTACATTCGGGTAACAATGCAAATCAAAGGCATAAGAATCCCACGTGCCCATCCATTCATATCCGATATCAAAAGTTATGGAACCATCCGTTTCAAACAAATAATATCCATCCCAATTGCCGCCCCAACCGAAATTGCAATGGCAATAAACGGCATAATTTTTCAGAATTTGTCTTGTTACTTTCTGACGTATTAAATATCCATCTGCAATCCAGGCATGACGGCCTGTAATGGCAGCCTTTGTAACTTCACTACATGCTCCTGTAAGAACAACTATCCGTAAATCATCCAGAGACGACTTCATATTTGCAAAATTCATACCTTTTTTACCGTCAATGCTGATGCCCCATTTGTTTTTCAAAAAGGTTATGGCATTTGACGTACTGGTTGATCCTCCGTCGGGGCCCCAAGTTGTGCCACTGCCGGTTGCGATTGTTTTCATTAAAGCAGCAAGCTGTTTTGATTGAGCTGAAGTTTTATCGTTTGATACCGGACGGCTACTTACTAAAACCGTTGGCCAACTGAAAGCGCCTGTAAATGAAGCGCCATTAGGGCCGGTGACACTTAAATTGCCCACCGTAGGTTTCAGGTACGCCACAACCTGTGCCATACAGGTAACCACACATCCGGTTGGATATCTCCCATCATAAGAAGAACCAAATTCTTCTGCATCGTCGCCGGATAGATTTATATATAAATTAAATGGAGAATTTTGACCCCAAGCAGTTGAAGTTAATGGCCCTACAGTTGTAACTTCATTTCCGCTTGGTGTTACTTTAAAACCTTTAGTCACATCTTGATCGTTTATAAAAATTTTACTTACAATCTCATCAAGCGTGAAATCTGAAACATATAAATCTTCCTTGATTTTTTTTGTCGTGGATTCCCGCAAAGAGTCTTCGTAATATTTAATTTCGGCAATTCGCATCAAAGCTGTTGATTGTGCCCTGTCAAGCATTATAGCCGCTCCGTTGTCTTTTGCTGCCTCAATAGCCCCGGTTTTTGTGTATGCTATCACGTTAGGGAATCTCCTGTCAGCACATACAATAGCAAAACCGTCTTCTTCCCCATCCATACTTTTGGTAGCGACATTGAGGTTGTACCTATGAAAAGCTATTTTTTCAACCTCCGGTTCACTACTTTTTGTTATTGAGCGATTTCGCTTCATCTCAACAACATACTTATAATCAATTATAGAAGTCGAATTGGCACTTTTTGTCTCATTTACATCAAAAAAATCATTCAAAATTTCTTGAGTTTCCTCCACGGATAGTTCATTGTTACCATCAAATGCAATACTTAAAAACTCTGGGGTCGACAAGCTGATAAACTCTCTGTGTCCACCTTTAATGATATCATCATTTTTTTGTTTATCACATGCTATTACAACGAGTAAAAGCGATACTAAAAGTAAATTTTTCATTGTTTTCATCTGTTTAACTTTTTTAAAATGATATTTTTTTTACCTTATGAATTCTCCGGTTAAACACTCTCCTTTATCGTTTATGATTTTCAGCGTGTATTGCCCTTCCTCAAATTCAGAAAGATTGATAAACACTGTCTTCTCGATAACCGAATCGACATCGCGCTGGTAAAGCTTTTCTCCGTCCCCCTCAAGAAAAACCGCGACTTTCCCGACATTAGACAAGAAATAAATTTCTAATCCCTGATCGTTCAGAAAAACCTGCACGGGTTCTTGTGCCGATCTTGCTGCTTTACTGTAATATCCGCGCATCTCCAAATGTTTTTTCCATCCGGTAACTGCAAGGGTTGTAGCATCTGACATTGAAGAAAAAAGGAAAAAGAAAATGCCTGCAAATAATAAATGTAAATTTCTCATATCAACAAATTTAAAAAATATGAGGTAAAATTATCCGGTCGTTTTGTAGCAAACAATAGAGGTCAGGTCATGGTCAGCTTTTTATGCTATCCAAAACCGGTAAGAGCAATATAATCAACCAATAAAGGATGTCGAAGGTTAGCTTTTTTTCGCTTTACTCCTTAATGTTTCAGAAAATTGATCGCAAAAGAAGTCCCTGAAATTACCACGAGGAGGAATGCCTGTTTTTTTACGTATGGCCGAACGCCTCTTTTGCACCATGTGGACAGAGGTGTCAAGGATAACGGCAATGTCCATATCCATTAAATCTTCGTACGACAGGCAGCAAAGGCGTAATTCATCTTCTTTCAAATCGGGGTATTGCTTATTCAGCCTGTTGTACAGGCCGTCTTGTAATTCGTCCAATGTCCGGAATAACTTTTCTTTTCCCGACAGTTCCTCTCCAAACACTATTTTGTAGAATTTCTGTATCAGCTTTTCTCCTTTTTTTCGTTCTTCCTGATTTAAGGATACTTCAAACAAAAGGGTTTGTTTCATTATCGCGAACTGATATTCTATCCTGTCGTGAAGCACCTGGTTCTTCTCCTCATTATCAGACCTCATGATCAGCATAAGCGATTTTACCCTGTCTTCGGCTTCCAGTGCCTGCCTGTGGCCGCGGGCGGCTTTGCGGAACAGGCAACATGCCACAATCAAAGCGGCTAAAAACAGGCACAGCAAAACGATGGCAATATTTTGTGTCCTGATAACCCGGCGGCCGGCTTCGCTTTTTATTCTCTCGTAATCGTATTTGTTCTGTATGTCGAGCAACATTTCACTTTTATCATCGTCAAACGTCTTAAACACGCATTCCACATACTTACGGTAACTCGAAAGTGCTTTGGCATATTGCCCGACCTCTTCCTCTATCTGAGCCTGCAACTCCCATGAGGACAACAAAAGGTATGGATTATCGGCGGCTGATATCCGTGAATGCTCGATATAAAACATCGCGGAATCATTCCGGTGTTCCATGCGATAAATATCGCCCAGTTTTAGAAAGAGCCATGCATTATCCGTATCGTTACCCGGAGAAAGTGTCAAAGCTTCGCCGATAGCACTCTTTGCCCGGATATAGTCGTTCACCTGTAACAGCGCTACGGCTATATTTTGTCGGGTTGCAACCTGCTGCTCTTTGATTTTATGAAGATCGGCAAGATACATTCCCTGCCTGTAATAATGGAACGCGCTGTCTGTTTGTTCATCATACATAAAACAGTTTCCGACTTTAAGCATGGCAGTTATTTCATTTTTGTGATTCTCCGACGTATTGAATAATGCTACAGCGTATTTTCCCCGCTTTATGGCTTTATCGTATAAGCCCTGTTCCATATATAGCGCACATAAATTATCTTGTATCAATCCTTTTAGATTAACTGCCGTGGTGTTGGCAGCCAACTGCTCCGCTTCGAGGTAAGCAAGAGTTGCTCCCTCGACATTGCCCTGCTCGTAGAGTACCCGTCCGCTATAGAACGCTGCCGTTGCCGCAGGCGCAAACTGCTTACGCTCTGAATAATATTTTTTGACATCAAAAATAAGCGTGTCGGCGGCAATATCCCTGTAGCTTTTGTCTTTAGCCTGTATTTCGAGAAGCCGGTATCTGTTGAACTGCTCAGGCGCAAGCACCAAAGGGTCTGTTATGGTGCGCAACAGCGTAAGAGTGCTGTCGGGGTATTGCTCAAGCAAGCCCTCCGCTTCGTTAAACAGGATTTCATCCTTTTTTGACCTTCTTTGACAGGATAAGGCAAGGGCAATAACGATACAGGCTAAAGTGATGTTAGTAGCTTTTATAAAGGTAGTTGTTCTCATGCTCGTTTGTTTTTCGTATGGCAAAATTAGGAGGTTTTTTTAATATCAATCATAATTACTATGCCCAATTTAGCGAATGGACCGGACAAGGTGTTAATTTTGTCTGCCGGCTCACAGGCGTTGTTCCGGATGCGGTTGTCTTTACCACCGTGAATCTGCACGCCGTCGTCTCCGAAGCGCTCAATCCGGAAGCCCGACAGCAAGTTGCGCATACCGCCCCCGAATCAGGAGCGCCGTGCCTCGGCCGTCGCGGAAGGTCAGTCCCTCAGGCGTAAAGAATGAATAGCCGTCGGCAGTCAGCATGTACGGCTCGGTAAAGCAGGTCTGCCGTGTTCCCGGATATAGGTTGCGGGAAGCGGCGTGGCGCCTTTCGCCTCACTACGAAAAAACGACAATATGGGCAAAGATACGACAAAGGATATCGTTGCTCAGCCGGTATTTAAACAAGTTATGAAATGTAAAACAGATTGTATAAGAAAAGCAAGTTTGATTAGAGGGTATTGAAAATTAATGATATTTTTGCAGGACGTGTGATAATTAGCTCTAAATTTGGAGCTGTGCTTGTTACGACGGAATGATTAAAAAGTAT
>JAISYU010000031.1 GCA_031269685.1 Dysgonamonadaceae bacterium
TTTCCGCGCATCCCCTATCCCGAAGCCGCCGGACAGTTTAAGCGTTTGGTCTGTTTTGGCGAGCGATTACGCCGGCTGCATCTGATGGAAAACGTAGAGCCGACGGCGAACATGGCGACCTATCCCAAAGAAGGAGACAACAGGATAGAAAAACTGTCCTGCGAAAACAACCAAGTTTGGATCAACGACGTTCAATATTTCGACAACGTACCGCCCGAAGCATGGAACTTTTACATCGGCGGCTATCAGCCCGCTCAGAAGTGGCTCAAAGACCGCAAAGGACGTGCATTGGGATATGAGGATATTGTGCATTATCAGCGGATAATACGTGTGTTAGCGGAAACGGGCGACATACAAAAGATGATAGACGGGATTAATAATTGACAACATATCAGGTGACGCCACCTGTAAGAAATAAGTTGTAAACACATCGTCGCCAGTCAGCGACAATAAAAAATCAATTTAAACACATCGTCGCTCGCAAGCGACAGTAAGAAATCATTTGTAAACAGACCGTCGCTCGTGAGCGACAGCATGAAATCATTTGTAAACAGACCGTCGCTCGCAAGCGACAGTAAGAAATAATTTGTAAACAGACAGTCGCTCGCGAGCGACAGCAAGAAATCATTTGTAAACAGACCGTCGCTCGTGAGCGACAGTAAGAAATCATTTGTAAACAGACCGTCGCTCGTGAGCGACAATAAAAAATATATTTTTACGTTTATAACAAGTAAATAATAATTGTATGAAAATAATAAAACTCCACATGTCGCGATTACGCAACGAGGCGCATTATCAGCTTATGCTGCTATTGCAAAAGTTGTTTGTGGAATTTCCCGATGTAAAGGCTATCGTAGCGCCAATGACGACCGGTTTCGATGCCATGATCGCCCTCGAAGCGTTGCTGGTAGATGCGATGACAGGTAGCGACTACACGGAATATATACAGAAAGCCGATCAACGGAGGGATCGCGGCATTGCAGGACTCAGCGCAGTCGTCAAATCATTCATATACTACTTCGACAGCGATATTGCCAGAGCCGCAACCCAAATCATGGACAGAATAAAGTCTTTCAGAAAAGATATAAGGAAAAAATCTTATGCGGAAAAATCCGCCGCCATCAAAATATTAGTCGATGACCTCAACTCTACATTCGCACAACAGGTCGCAAAACTTAAACTAAAGGCTTGGATAGATGAACTTGCCGCCGCCCAAAATCAATTCGATAACATCTTTGTCCTCAGAAACGAAGAACTGTCGAAACGACCGAAGACAAGACTGCGTAAACTGAGGATACAGATAGACAATTCATACCGCGCGATGATGCGTAAAATAGACGCGTTCGGCGAAGTCAACGGGTATAACATAACAGAAACATTCGTCAATCTTTTCAATAACGAAATAAAATACTTCAAAGAACACAGCCATCATACCCCAAAGAAGGATATTAGCGCCGCTACTATCGCCCCAATACCAGACCAGGTATATACAGGCGGACCGTCCGTCCCGATGCCCGATGTGACCCTCGACAAAGACCGGCTGTTCTTTATGAGAGACTATAAAGTCACGTATCATAATAACCTCAAACCCGGCACCGCAATGATGACCGTCACAGGAAGAGGCGACTTCAAAGGGAAAAAATTGGCGAGCTTTAATATCTTTTCCCATTTAAAATAATTTGCAAAGAAATTTTTACTACCTTTGCGCCGTCCAAATTGAATAATTTTATGGGATTTAACCAACTGTTATCATCTTTGTTTGGGAATAAAAACCAACGGGATATGAAGGAAATCATTCCCTGGGTCGACAAAATTAAAGCCGTATACCCAAGCATCAAAGAATTATCGAACGATCAACTGCGCGCACGGACTGAATCCGTCAAACAGAAGATCGCCGATGCCGTGAGCGTGGAACAAAACAAAATAACCGAACTGCAGGCAACTATAGAAGCCCTCGAACTCGAAGAAAGAGAACGGGTATGGACGGAAATTGACAGGATAAAAAAAGAAATTCTTGTCATTCAAGAGAAAATGCTCGACGAATCCCTGCCCGAAGTATTCTCTATCATGAAAGATACCGCGCGACGGTTTACCGAAAATAGCGAAATAGTCGTCTCCGCTACCGAGTTCGATCGCAAACTTGCAATAAACAATGACTTCGTAAGAATCGACGGCGACAGCGCAATATATTCCAATCACTGGTCGGCAGGAGGTAACGAAATTACATGGGATATGATACACTATGATGTGCAACTCTTCGGAGGCGTCGTGCTCCATAACCACAGTCCTAAAAAATACGACAAAGATACCGAAGACCCCAAACTTAGTAAACGAGTGCGCGGATATATCGCCGAAATGGCTACCGGCGAAGGTAAAACCCTCGTAGCAACCTTGCCCGTGTTCCTCAATGCTTTAACCCATAACGGCGTGCATGTGGTAACTGTAAATGATTACCTTGCCCGCCGCGACTCCGAATGGATGGGTCCCCTTTATATGTTTCACGGTCTGTCCGTCGATTGCATCGACCGTCACCAACCAAATAGCGATGCCCGCAGAAAAGCGTATGAAGCCGATATAACCTTTGGCACAAACAACGAATTCGGATTCGATTACCTGAGAGACAATATGGCTATCAGCAACAAAGACCTCGTGCAACGCAAACATAATTACGCAATCGTCGATGAAGTGGACTCCGTCCTGATTGATGACGCCCGTACCCCATTGATTATTTCAGGTCCCGTACCCAAAGGCGAAGACCAACTTTATGAAGAATACCGTACAAGAGTCGAAAACCTTGTCTCCGTTCAAAAAACACTTACCACAAAACTATTGACCGAAGCAAAACAGAAAATCGGTAACAATGATCAGAAAATTAACGACGAGGGTTTCGTTTTGCTGTTCCGCTCGTTCAAAGGTATGCCCAAAAACAAGGCGCTTATCAAATTCCTCAGTGAACCCGGCGTAAAAGCAGGAATGTTGAAGACCGAAGAGTTTTATATGCAACAACAAAACAGGGAAATGCATATCATCACCGACCCTCTGTATTTCGTTATCGACGAGAAAAATAATACCGTCGAACTGACCGATAAAGGTATCGACCTGCTGACAGGCAATTCCGAAGATCCACAGTTCTTCGTCCTGCCGGATATCGGCGCTCAAATCGCCCAATTTGAACAGGACAGTATTTCCGAAGAAGAAAAACAGGAGAAAAAAGACGAACTGTTGCAAAACTACGCCATCAAATCGGAACGTGTACATACCATCAATCAACTCCTTAAAGCATATTGCCTCTTTGAACGCGACGATGAATATGTGGTCATTGATAACAAAGTGAAAATAGTTGACGAACAGACAGGGCGCATAATGGAAGGTCGCCGCTATTCCGACGGTCTGCATCAGGCTATAGAAGCCAAAGAACGCGTGAAAGTTGAAGCAGCCACACAGACTTTTGCTTCGATTACTCTGCAAAACTATTTCCGTATGTATCACAAACTTGCAGGTATGACCGGTACCGCCGAAACAGAAGCAGGCGAACTTTGGGACATCTACAAGCTGGATGTTGTGGTAATTCCTACCAATCGTTCAATCATCCGAAATGATATGAACGACCGTATTTACAAGACCGCCCGTGAGAAATACAAAGCAGTTATTCAGGAAATAATAGACCTTAAAGAAGCAGGACGACCCGTATTAGTCGGTACAACTTCGGTAGAGATTTCGGAACTTCTGAGCCGCATGCTTGCCATGCAGAAGGTTCCCCATAATGTACTGAACGCCAAACTGCACCAAAAAGAAGCAGACATCGTCGCACAGGCAGGTCAGTCAGGTACGGTTACTATTGCAACGAATATGGCAGGACGCGGAACGGACATCAAACTGTCACCCGAAGTGCGCGAGGCAGGAGGTCTGGCAATTATCGGTACCGAACGGCACGAATCACGGCGCGTAGACCGTCAGTTACGCGGACGTTCCGGTCGTCAGGGCGATCCCGGTTCATCTGTATTCTTCATCTCGCTCGAAGATGAACTGATGAGGCTTTTCGCTACCGAACGCATCGCCGGAATGATGGACCGTATGGGTTTTAAAGAAGGCGAAATGCTCGAAGCCAAAATGCTTAACTCAGCCGTTGAACGGGCACAGAAAAAAGTTGAGGAAAATAATTTCGGTATTCGTAAGCGCCTCCTGGAATATGACGACGTGATGAACTCACAACGAGAAGTGATTTATACCCGCCGCCGGCATGCATTAATCGGTGAACGTATCGGACTCGACGTGCTGAATATGCTTTATGATACTGCTGCCAATATCTGCGAACAATATTTTGATGCGGAAGATTACGAAGGTTTGAGGTTTGAACTTTTCAAGACAATGGCAATAGAAATTCCATTTACCGAAGACCGGATGAAATCGCTGAAACCTGAAGCAGCTACAGAAATAGTTTTCAACGAAGCCCTCGACAGTTTCAAGCGCAAAACCGATAAAATGGCGCAAATAGCACATCCCGTTATCAAACAGGTTTATGAGCAACAGGGCGACCGCTACGAAAATATTGTAGTACCTGTTACCGACGGCAAAAGGGTTTACAATATACAGTGCAATCTAAAAGAAGCATACGAATCAGGATCAAAGGATATTATCAAATCATTTGAAAAATCTATCCTGCTTCACTCTATTGATGAGGCTTGGAAAGAACACCTGCGTGAAATGGATGACCTTCGCCATTCGGTACAGAACGCAAGTTACGAAAACAAAGATCCGTTGTTGATATACAAACTTGAATCGTTTAACCTTTTCAAAAAAATGGTTGACGATATGAACCGCAAGTCCGTATCGGTGCTGATGCGCGGGCAAATCCCAATGCGTGAACCGGAGCAAGTACGGCAGGCAACCCCCGAACGCAAAACCGATTACAGCAAGTATCGTACACAAAAAGACGAAATAACCGAAAGCCGGCGCGTACAAGGTGAAGTGGCTGGTCGCGATACGCGTGAACAGCGGATAACAACTCCTATTCGCTCTGAAAAAACCGTCGGTCGTAATGACCCGTGCCCCTGCGGCAGCGGAAAAAAATACAAGAATTGTCACGGAAAAGTATAAAATTATTTCAATTACTGAATTATTTACTATCTTTGCGCCTCAAAAATTTAAGTTTAATTATTCAAAATCATGGATATCTCTCATATTGAACATTTAGGCATCGCCGTCAAAAGCATCGCCGACAGCCTTCCCTATTACGAAGAAGTTCTCGGTCTGAAGTGCTACAACATCGAAGAAGTAGCAGACCAGAAAGTGAAAACCGCATTCTTTAAAGTCGGTCAGACAAAAATAGAACTGCTCGAACCGACTTCCGAAGAATCAACTATCGCCAAGTTCATAGAAAAACGCGGCGAAGGTATTCATCACATTGCTTTCGCAGTGCCCGATGTGGCGCAAGCCCTCGCCGGCGCAGAAGCAAAAGGTGTGCAACTCATTGACAAAGCGCCACGTAAAGGCGCCGAAAGTCTTAATATTGCCTTTCTGCACCCGAAATCTACAAAGGGAGTTTTAACCGAACTGTGTTGTAATTAATATACAAAAATATGAATAATCAATCGGAAAAGGTAAGGGAACTTATCGATCTCAGGGCGCAAGCCCGACTGGGCGGCGGTGAAAAATCTATCGAAAAGCAACATGCCCAGGGGAAACATACTGCACGTGAGCGCATAGAAATGCTTGTTGACGAGGGCAGTTTTGAAGAATTAGACATGTTTGTCGAACACCGTTGCTATAATTTCGGTATGGAAAAAAAGAAATTCCTCGGCGACGGCGTTGTTACCGGATACGGCACTGTGGAAGGTCGTCTAGTCTATATTTTTGCACAGGATTTCACCGTCATAGGCGGTTCGTTATCCGAGACAATGGCAAAAAAAATATGCAAGATAATGGACCTCGCTATGCAAATGGGAGCACCTGTTATCGGTCTGAACGACTCCGGCGGCGCTCGTATTCAGGAAGGTGTAAACGCTTTGGCAGGTTACTCTGAGATTTTCCAGCGTAATATCCTCGCATCAGGTGTTGTGCCTCAGATCTCGGCTATTTTTGGTCCCTGCGCCGGTGGAGCAGTCTATTCTCCGGCACTGACTGACTTTATTATAATGGCGAAAGGAATGAGTTATATGTTCCTCACAGGTCCGAAAGTGGTAAAAACCGTTACCGGAGAAGACGTCACGCAGGAGCAACTCGGCGGAGCCGAAGTGCACGCAAGCCGTTCGGGCGTAACACAGTTCGTGGTTGACGATGACAAATCCGGCATCGAACTGATTCGCAAACTGATTGGATTCCTGCCGCAAAACAATCTCGAAGAACCTCCGGTACGCGAAAACCAAGATCCGATTGACCGCCTCGAAGATTCCCTGAACGAAATCATTCCCGACAGCCCCAACAAGCCGTATGACATGTACGAAGTCATAGGCGCTATCATTGACCAGAGTGAATTTCTTGAAGTCCATGCTGATTTTGCAAAGAACATCATCGTTGGTTTTGCACGTTTCAACGGACGTCCCGTCGGCATTGTAGCCAATCAGCCGAAAGCGCTGGCAGGCGTACTTGACATAAACGCATCACGAAAGGCAGCACGCTTTGTACGTTTCTGCGATGCATTCAACATCCCGCTTGTTACGCTGGTCGATGTACCGGGATTTCTTCCGGGTACAGGTCAGGAATACGGTGGGGTAATCACGCACGGTGCTAAACTGCTCTACGCTTATGGTGAGGCGACCGTTCCGAAAGTTACGGTCACACTGCGCAAATCCTATGGCGGTGCGCACATCGTGATGAGTTGCAAGCAGCTGCGCGGAGATATGAACTACGCATGGCCCTCAGCTGAAATTGCAGTTATGGGTGGTGCCGGTGCGGTGGAAGTACTTTACGCAAGGGAAGCCAAAGAATCCGAAGATCCGGCAAAAGTGCTTGCAGAACGCGAAGCCGAATACAACAAAGCATTCGCTAATCCATATAACGCAGCAAAATACGGCTACATCGACGACGTGATTGAACCGCGTAACACCCGTTTCCGTATCATTCGCGCCCTGCAGCAGTTAGCAACCAAAAAGCAGGTAAATCCGCCGAAAAAACACGATAACCTTCCGTTATAAGATTAATAATTAAGAATTAAATAATGAAAGGCAAAATAATAACAGGTTTAGCGTTATTGCTGTTTACTGTAACAGGTATTCAGGCGCAACGCACAACCTCGCTAAAGATAAATGAAATCCTCGTTATCAACAACAATAATTTCGTTGATGAATATGGACAACGAAACCCGTGGATTGAAATTTACAACGCATCGCCCGGTACGGTCAATATAGCAGGGTGTTACCTGACAAATGATCTGCGGCAACCTAAAAAGTACATGGTATCCAAAGGTGACGTGAATACACTAATCAGTCCCCGTCAGCACGCGCTTTTCTGGGTCGACAACCTGCCTTCGAGAGGTACATTTCACGTCAACTTCATGCTTGATTCCACCAAACCCAATCTCATCGCTCTCTTCGATTCCGACGGACGAACACTAATCGATTCCGTTACTGTCCCCGCAGGGCAACGTGCAGATGTGAGTTACGGATTGATAGAAGACGGTTGGACATTCAAAAATCTACAGGAAGCGCAACGTACCTTGCCTTCTTACAAAAACGTTACCGAACTGTGGATGTATTTCGATGACTACAACAACGACGGACGCTATGTTACGCCGAGTTCCAACAACAAAATTCTTGACACCAATGAGAAAATAGAGAACTTCAAGACCAATGACAAACTGGGCGTCGGCATGACGGCTACGGCTATGGGAGTTGTATTTATCGGACTGATAGCGCTCTACTTTTCCTTCAAACTGATAGGCAAGACAGCAATCAGAATGAGTCATGAGCGGGCAAAATCAACGGGACTTACCCACGAAGAAGCAAAAGACGTTGCCGAGCAGTCGGGCGAAATATACGCCGCTATTGCAATGGCAATTTACGAAGCCACAGAACTGCACGACGAAGAGCACACCATTCTTACCATTAAGGAGAAGGCAAAACAATATTCGCCGTGGAGTTCAAAAATTTATACACTGAGGCAAACACCTAAATTAATAAGATAAGAAAATGAAAAGTTTTAAGTATACGATTAACGGAAACGTTTATAAAGTAGTTATAAACACCATTGAGGATACCATCGCAGATGTAGAAGTGAACGGTACGCCATACAAAGTAGAGATGAACAAGCCAACGAAGAAACAGGTAGTTACGGTAAAACGACCTGTTCAGGCATCAGTTCCTGTCGTATCGCGTCCTCAAATTACAGCCGCAGCAGGCGCTTTACGCTCTCCGCTGCCCGGCATCATTCTCGAGGTAGTCGTCAAGCAGGGCGACATAGTAAAAAAAGGACAGAAACTGCTTGTATTGGAAGCAATGAAGATGGAGAACGTCATCAACGCCGAACGCGATGGGGTTGTCAAAGAACTGAAAGTTAACAAGGGAGATTCCGTGCTGGAAGGCGCAGAACTCGCCATAATAGAATAACAACATGGATTTCCTCTCTTTTATTACAGATAACCTTCAGACATTCTTTACCTACACAGGTTTTTCTAACGTTACCACCGGACATCTAATCATGATAGCCATTGGTATCTTTTTCATATACCTTGCCATAGCAAAAGAATTTGAACCGATGCTGCTCATCCCCATCGGCTTTGGTATCCTGATAGGCAACATACCCTTCAAAGACGCCGGATTACAATTAGGCATATACGAGCAGGGATCGGTACTAAACATTCTTTATCAGGGAGTCACATCAGGCTGGTATCCGCCGCTGATTTTCCTTGGTATCGGTGCGATGACCGACTTTTCGGCGCTCATATCCAACCCCAAACTGATGCTAATCGGTGCAGCCGCCCAATTCGGCATCTTTGGCGCGTACGTATTAGCCCTGATGTGGGGCTTTGAACCCAACCAGGCAGGAGCAATCGGCATCATCGGCGGGGCGGATGGTCCTACAGCAATCTTCCTTTCCTCGAAACTTGCGCCGGACTTGATGGGCGCCGTAGCAATATCGGCGTACTCTTATATGGCTCTTGTACCCGTCATCCAGCCTCCCGTTATGCGACTTTTGACGAACAGGAAAGAGCGCCTTATCCGCATGAAAGCGCCAAGAGTAGTCTCCCACACGGAAAAAATCATATTTCCCATCATCGGTCTGTTACTGACATGCTTTCTTGTACCGTCAGGACTTCCGTTGCTCGGTATGCTCTTCTTCGGCAATCTATTAAAAGAATCGGGTGTAACGCGCCGATTGGCGGAAACAGCTCGCGGACCGCTGATTGACACTATAACCATACTGCTCGGCTTAACGGTAGGTGCATCAACGCAGGCGACACAGTTCCTGACCCTCAATTCGATAAAGATATTCGGTCTCGGCGCTTTGTCGTTTATCATAGCAACCTCGGCAGGTGTACTGTTTGTAAAATTCTTCAACCTGTTCCTCAAGAATGACAACAAAATCAATCCGCTTATAGGCAACGCCGGAGTATCGGCAGTGCCTGATTCGGCGCGAATTTCACAAGTAGTAGGGCAGGAATATGACCCGTCAAACTATCTGTTGATGCACGCTATGGGTCCGAATGTAGCCGGAGTTATCGGTTCGGCGGTAGCGGCGGGAATTTTGCTGGGATTTTTAGGATAATTTCTTAACGGAAGATAGTTAAATAAGGGGGCGTAAGCCCCCTTATTGTTAAGAGTTAAGTCTGTCCTGCTATAAGTATATAGATAAAAAGCATAACAAAAGAGGGCAATCTGAAAAGATCGCCCTCTCTCTATATAATTCTTAGGAAATTTTCTTTCTCTAACGCTTCACCACCTTCAATGTCTTACCGCCAGAGTTGCATGGTTTTACCGGTAAAATTTTTAATGACATAAAATAAAACACCACCCGTTTTGGGTGGTGTTTTACGAATGTTTTTATCTATATCTGTCGGAGGTGGTAGATACTTCCTTACGAGTATACCCATTATAAGAATTAATATATACACCATCCATGCATTTCAACTCTGATGAAGTGAATGGTCTATATGAAGCATAGCCACGACGGAATAAGTCATAAGCCACGGCATCATCATAATGGCTTTCTGGACCATTATAATCAAAACCTATAATTACATCTCGGTTACTAAAACGTATTTTTAGACCAGTATCATCAGGTATTCCTGCAATATCAGCCAAATGACGAACAGTATTATTCATACTAATTGGAACCGGATACAAGAATTTTTCTGATTGATGATTGTAAAACTCATGTCTATATTTATCTTCCCCCCTATATGGGATAAGTTGTATATCTTGTTGATGGTTGTGGATAGGAATATATGGGTTTTTATAATACTTATATTCGAACAAATTATAATCAGAAGCATCAAATTCACCATTAATCCTGAAGAAGGATGCTTTTAATTTTTGCAGGCTGCGGTTATCGTATTTTGAAAAATCTTCGTAGACTTCTTCTTTGGTAAGATTTTTTTCCACGAGCACAGGACCAATATTCTGGATAGAATCACCAAAATAACTTATATTCAATCCAATAATATTTGCGGGTTTCGGGGTATACCTGGCTTCATCCCTGTGTTGATAATATGCAAAGACAGGGTCTATCTCAGTGCGGTATATCGGATAATGGTATGCATTAACACCAGGAGTTGGGCCGTTTTTAAAGTCCGAAATCCATTCTAATAATTGCGGACCGCCACCCGGCGTTTCAATTTCCGATAAAACGCGGTCATTCACGCCATCAAAAGCCTTTAATCCGCCAGGCAGACTCTTATCTTCTTCAATTTGAAGCAACACCTGCCGTTGATTTACCTTTTTAATACCCAAAAGCTTTTGAGCATCTCCGCCGTGAACGTCCCATACCATCGTGTCCGGAGTAAGAAAACATGTACCTTTACCTTTTAGCACGGATTTTGATGCGCATAGTTTGCCCGTCCGGACAACTCCGCCGTTTTCGTTTGCCGGATTGTCAATGAGTATACCCACGTCCTGGGTCTGGACATAAAAGTATCCGAAAGTGGATGTTCCATTGCTTCTTAAAGATGTGTTATTTTTTGCACGTCCGTTAAAAGATACATTGTTATTGTTAACAAACGCATCGTTCTTTCCTACACGTCCGTTAATTATATTGGCATCTATAACCACTTCTTCTTCGCTGGCAAAAAGTTCTCCATCGCCGCCGATTTCTCCCACAATCTTTTGGATTTTCTCCAAGTTTTTGGCTGTTTCCGATGAAACAAGCAAATCCGCTGTAATATTTACAACAGGAGTTACACCAGTTTCCGCAACTTTTTCTGCGGCATTCGCCACCGCGGCAATAGATTCGGGTGCTTGCACATCAAGTTCCACAGATGATTGACCGACTGGTATATTATACTGAATATTGTCAGCAGAAGTGCCGAACTGGGGGATTTCTGTAACAGGAACAACGAACTTGTTATCGTCTGTTTGGCCCACAAGCAACGATGGTGCGCCCCATGATTTCCATTGTTCAGCTGACAAGTTAAAATCACGCCCATCCGGAGATAGACCAAAATTATTATGCGTGATTATGACACCTGATTTTTCACCCAGTTCAGAAATTTTACCCAAACGCGGCAGTCTTTCATCCGCATCAGACGGTGTGACAACCCAGTTCCCCGTCAGGGTTATATCCAGATTCTTTCCCGCGGCGTGTTCAGAATTTATAGCGTCAAATTCTTGGTCCAATTTATCAAGGCTGGTCAGATTAAATTCGACCGTATTAATCTGAGGTTCGTCAACAGTATCCTCTGTCTGTTTATCGCACGAATGTAGTGCGCTCAACATGAAGAGCGAGATCATTGTTAAAAACATTCTTGTCATTTTCTTGTTGACAGAACCGTGCCAGCGTCGGACGTTGGCAAGTAACCCTTCGGTGATGCCGACGGGTATAGCGAGGGCAAAGGCGAGCATTACGCCTGAACCTGCCAGAGTTAATACTTCATTTTCAGGATTGAAAATGCTTACTGCAAA
>JAISYU010000032.1 GCA_031269685.1 Dysgonamonadaceae bacterium
TATCCGCTGATAATGCACAATATCCTCATATCCCAATGCACGTCCTTTGCGGTCTTTGAGCCACTTCTGAGCGGGCTGATAGCCGCCGATGTAAAAGTTCCATGCTTCGGGCGGTACGCTGTCGAAGTACTGCGTGTCGTTGATGAAGACTTTGTTGTTTTCGCAGGACAGTTTTTCTATCCTGTTGTCTCCTTCTTTGGGATAGGTCGCCATGTTCGCCGCCGGCTCTACGTTTTCCATCAGATGCAGCCGGCGCGGTCGCCCCGTATTCTTATATTAGAAAGAAGATTATCCTTTTAATATATCTCTACGTTTGAAATCAACGGACAAGCCCTGGAATCCTTAATGTTGATACGCACTTTTGAGGTCTCTACCGGATTGACGGGCAGGATGCGCTTGTAGCCGACAGTTGTACCCGAAGCGGCTTTGAGCCATGCCTCACCGTTCCATGTTTCTACGTCGAACGATTTCACACGTTGACCAAGGCGGATATATTCCTGAATCAATATATAACTGACTTTATGTGCCTTGTCGAAGTCTATTTCCATGCTGCCCGATTTTATGCTGTCGTCGGTTGCCCAGTAAGTATCTTTATTGCCGTCGGTAATGTTTGCTGCTGCGTATCGTTTTGATTTCCCGCGTTCGGTGTCGGCTACTGTTTTCGCTCCGGCAGCCAGGTTACGGGCGAATATGGAATCCCTCAATTGCTTCCACCCCTGCAATGCTTTTATGTCGCTTTCGTGAATCAATCCTCGCCGGTCGGGTGGAATGTTTAGCAATAGATTGGCGCCGCGACCTACCGACTCAAGGTACAGCCTCATCAGGTTTTCTGGTGTCCGCACGCGGTCGTTTCCTTCGGTATGGTAAAACCAACTCCATGGACGGATTGACACGTCAACTTCTGACGGCAGCCATGCGGTACCGTCTTCCGAGCCATGGTTCAAGAGTTTCTCAATACCCGGTTTACCGGTATAAATAGTATCGCTGTTGAGCAGGCACCAGTTCGGGTCTCCGATGAAGCCGCTTTCGTTGCCGCACCAGCGCACATCGGGACCTCCGTCGCTGAACATCACTGCCCGTGGCGCTAACCGGCGGACAATAGTGTAAGTATTCTGCCAGTCGTAATACGTTTGCTTGTCTATCAATCTTTCTTCACGCGCACCGCCATAGTAGCCGTCTCCGCCATTAGCCCCGTCAAACCATACTTCGGATATTTCACCGTAGTTAGTCAGCAGTTCCGTAAGTTGGTTACGGTAGTATGTAATATATTCCGGTGATGCGTATTGTGCGCTGTTCCTGTCCCATGGGGAGAGGTAAACGCCAAAGAACAGTCCGTATTTGCGACATGCATCCGATACTTCTTTTACTATGTCCCCTTTACCGTTTCGGAAGGGGGTGTTTTTAACGGAATGTTCGGTATATTCGCTTTGCCAAAGGCAGAATCCATCGTGATGTTTACAGGTTAATATCAGACCTTTAAGCCCTGCCTGGCTGATAACGGAGACCCACTGTTCGGCGTTGAAATCGGTTGGATTGAATATTGCAGGGTCTTCATCGCCGTATCCCCATTCTTTGTCGGTAAAGGTATTAATTGAGAAGTGTATAAAAGCGTATTGCTCATGTTCTTGCCATGCCAACTGGTTTTCGTTAGGGATAGGCAATAGTGCATCAGGGGGCGCTACGTCTGTCCTGCATGCGGTAAACAGCAGTGAGAGGATAAGAGTAAATATTGACAATCTTTTCATTAGGTTTTTGTTATTAAAGTGAATCGTTAATGTTATATTAGTGTAAGTTTCGCCCTATTATTCGTTTCTGAGTTTCCGCCTATAAAGATCAGGAAATCGCCGGGTTCTGAAATCCATTTCAGGTCTGTGTTGTAGAATTTAAGCGCTTCCGGCGTTATATGGAATGTAACTTCCCTGCTTTCGCCGGCATTTAGCGTAATCTTCTGAAATCCTTTCAGTTCTTTTACAGGTCGCGTAATGCTTCCGACCAAATCCCGAATATACAGTTGCACTATCTCTTCGCCTGTGCGGTCGCCGGTGTTGGTTATTGTAACGGTTGCCGTGACTGCGCCTTTTCCAGTTAGTGTAGAATCTGACAGTTGCACGTCTGAGTATTCAAATTGTGTGTAACTCAGTCCATACCCGAACGGATAGAGCGGAGAGTTATCGATATCAATATATTTGACGGTGAATTTACTGTCGTTGCTGAACGGTCGTCCTGAATTCTTATGGTTGTAATAAATGGGGATTTGTCCTGCACTGCGTGGAAACGTCATTGTTATTTTCCCTGAAGGATTTGCGTCGCCGAACAGGATGTCGACGATAGCCTCTCCGCCGCGTGTTCCTGTGTGCCATGTCTCGAGGATTGCATCAATATTGTCGTTTTCCCATTGCAGAGTCATAGGTCGACCGTTCATAAGAACAAGCACGATGGGCTTTCCGGTATCTTTCAACGCCTTTAACAGGGCTTTCTGGTTGTCGAGCAGACCTATATTGCTCATGCTGGCTGCTTCGCCGCTCATGTCATACGCTTCACCGAGTACTGCTACTATAATATCAGCCTTTTCAGCGGTCTGTACAGCTTCTGCAATTAGTTGTTTTGCCGGACGGTCATCAATAACATTACCGTTCTGCTGATCTGTCATACGTTGGATTAATTTATTCTCGACCAAATGGCTACCTTGTGCATAGAGGAATTTATTGTTGGCGTATTTGCTTTCCAGGGCGTCCCACAGTGTCTTTACCTGCTTCCAGTTACCTGCGGCTGCGGAGCTTCCGAGCAGTGTGCGCTGGTTTTTCACTAATGGACCGATGAAAGCGATTTTCTTTGAGGCGTCGAGTGGCAATGTTTTCCTGTTGTTCTTGAGCAGGACGATGCTTTTCAGGGCTGCTTCCTTACTTAGGGCAAGTTTATCTTCGCTCATTATTTGCGATTTGGCGCGTTCGTCGCTTACTCCTCGGTATGGGTCGGTGAAGAGTCCGAGTTTATATTTTGCTTCTAATATGCGTCGGCATGCAGCATTGACCGTTGATTCTTTCACGCGTCCCGCTCTCACTAATGCCGGTAATTCTTCTATCATGTATTCGCTTACCATATCCATATCAAGTCCGGCATTGATAGACATTTCCGTTACCTTAGCCTTATCTCCTGAGCCATGGTTTTCCATTTCAGAAACGGAAGTATAATCGGCTACTACGAATCCGTCGAATCCCCATTGCTCACGCAAAAGGTCAGTTAGCAGCCAACGGTTTCCGGTAGCGGGTACTCCGTCTATCTCATTGAAAGATGTCATGATAGACGATGCTCCGGCTCTCACTGCTGCCTCGTATGGCGGAAGATATTCGTTGTACATCCTGATGCGGCTCATGTCTACGGTATTGTAGTCTCGTCCTCCTTCTGCCGCCCCGTATAGTGCAAAGTGCTTGACGCAAGACATGATAGTGTTCTGCTTGGAAAGGTCTCCCTGTTCGTATCCCCTAACCATTGCTTTTGCTATTTCGGAGCCAAGGAATGTATCTTCGCCGGCTGTATCGCTCACCCGTCCCCATCGCGGGTCGCGTACAATATCGACCATCGGGGAGAATGTCCAGTGCAGACCGTCAGCGCTAGCCTCGTCGGCAACGGCTGTAGCGATTTGTTCAATCAGTTCCATATCCCACGTTGAAGCAAGTGCAAGTGGAATTGGATAAATTGTACGGTGTCCGTGAATAACGTCATACCCGACAAGTAGCGGTATTTTCAGGCGTGTCTGTGTCAGTATTGTGTCTTGCAACTTCCTTACTGCATTAGGTGTCCAGAAGTTGAACACGCCACCTACAAGACCGTCTCTTACTTTCTTTTCCACACCTTTACTCATTCTCGGACCTGTCACATCGAACCACATCGTAAGTAGATTCATCTGTCCGATTCTCTCTTCGAGGGTCATCTGCCTCATAAGATCAGTGATAAACTTGTCCATATCAGCCTCTTTCGACGGCTTCTTTGTGCAGGCTGTCAGGCATGCTGCAGCGATTAATACAATAAGGATTCTTTTCATTGAAATAATTTTAGGGCACAAAGGTATTAAATTTTATTATATAAAGAAAATAAATTGCAAATTAATCGCAATATTTTTACTGTTTAAATAAAAATACTCACCTTTACAGTTGAATATATGACCTGTTTATCGACTCCGAAAAAACTCCGAAAAAATCTCGAATAAAATCCAAATAAATCCCGAACCAACTCCGTTGCAAGTCCGAACCAACTCCGTTGCAAGTCCGAACCAACTCCGTTGCAACTCCGAACCAACTCCGTTGCAACTCCGAAGAAAATCCGTTGCAAGTCCGAACCAACTCCGAACCAACTCCGTTGCAAGTCCGAACCAACTCCGAACCAACTCCGAACCAACTCCGTTGCAAGTCCGAACAAAAATACTAATCAAATACCAATGATAATATTTCATTTTATTTGATAATCTAATATTTTTTTGTACCTTTGCCGCCATATTCTTTATATAAAAACTCGCATGGAACAAAAGAAAATCTTTGTAAGCGGATGCTATGACATGCTTCACAGCGGACATGTCGCATTCTTTGAAGAGGCTGCACAGTATGGCGACCTGTACGTCGGGATAGGGTCGGACAGGACTATCTTTGAACTTAAAGCGCGTAAGCCATTTAATAACGAACTCGAACGGCTGTATATGGTTAAGTCTCTTAAAGCAGTCAAAGACGCATGGGTGAACAAAGGCAGCGGACTGATAGATTTCCTCGAGGAAATCACGCTCCTTAAACCGGACATATTCTTCGTTAACAGCGATGGTCACAGCATACTTAAAGAACATCTGTGCCGTGAACAGGGTATCAAATACGTTGTCAGTAAGCGAATACCGCACAACGGTCTGCCAGTACGGTCTACTACCGCCTTGCGCGAAGACTGCCATATCCCGTACCGCATAGACCTTGCCGGCGGATGGCTCGACCAGCCGCGAGTCAGTGCACTCTATCCTGGTCCGGTACTGACAATCTCCATTGAGCCGGATTATGACTTTAATGACCGTAGTGGGATGTCGACAAGTTCCCGTAAGAAGGCTATTGAACTCTGGCAGGTGGACATACCGGCCGGCGACCGCGAAACGCTTGCCCGTACGCTCTTCTGCTACGAGAATCCCCCCGGCTCGCAATATATCAGCGGCTCACAGGATGCACTCGGCATCGTACTGCCAGGGCTTAACCGGCTAAACTATAAAGGCGACTACTGGCCCTCCACGATAGACAATAATCCTGATAACGATACTCTTGACTGGCTTGAGGCGAACCTGTGGCTCATTCCGCTCTATCCGCGCGAATCAAAGTATAATGTACTCGCTGATACAAATGTTACTAAGCAGGGAGCACAACGCCTGAGCGAAGCCTCCGTCGATTGCTGGGAGGCTATCAAGGCAAGGGATACAAGGGGATTAGGCGAGGCTGTGAGACGGAGTTTTGAGGCACAGATAGCAATGTTCCCGAATATGGTTAATGACGGTATCTTCTCTGAGATTGACCAGTACAGGAACACCGTTGACGGATGGAAACTGAGCGGAGCCGGCGGCGGAGGATACATGATCTTTGTGTCATCCAAGCCTGTCGAGAAAGCAATAAAGATAAGAATACGAAGGAAATAAATAAACAATTCATACTTAAAAGATACTGCGATGACAAAGAAAGTTCTAATGATTGCAACCCTCATTTACACATTTACCGCCTGCTGCGGAGGAGGGAAAAGAGACGCCGGAAATGATCTGCCGACGCTTGCGAATGAAACGTTTTACATAGACGGGAAGTTTAACGTCGATGCCGGCAAAGATGCCATTATTCGTCTCATGAGGTACTATGATTATCCCGTCACAGACAAAACACGCGACCTTATCTGGGTGAGCGACTACGGCACGGGACGCTTTACCGAAGTGGGGCTCGCAGCGATTATGTTCGCCAATGACACCACAGATCAGTATATGCTCCAGGATATGTTCCTGCTGCCTAACCAGATGCTGCCGGAACACTGGCACGAAAAGCCGGACGGCACATTGCCTGCCAAAATGGAAGGTTGGCTGGTAAGAAACGGTCTAAGCTACATAGTCGGCGAAGGAACGGATAACCTTAATACATTCCCTGATATTAAGATACCCGAAGTGCACACAGGAGGCGTCACCGTCAAGAACGTAACAGCAGCGCTGCCAGGCGATTTTATACCGCTATCAAGAGTATTCTCACACCACTGGCAATTCGCCGGTCCTAAGGGCGCAATTATTACCGAGGTGGCGAATGTACATTCCAACGAAGCCGTCAGGCATCAAGTGCAGAGTATCAATGATTATTTCCTCGTAAAATGAACCAAACCCTGACTGCCGCCAAGCGATTGCTGCCGCATCTTATTGCCGTAGCCGCTTTCGCACTGCTTGCAGTGCTCTATTTCAAACCTGCATACGAAGGCAAGACCCTCCAACAGAGCGATGTATTGCAGTGGAAAGGAATGGTCAAGGAATTGCACGATTATGGGGCAAAGAACCCCGGCGCACGCTCAGCATGGTCAGGTACAATGTTTTCCGGCATGCCGGCTTATAACTTCGGAACGTTAGGGGGTTCCTCAGACTATACATATTATATCAAACGCCTCTTCCATCTGGGCGACAGCGAAGGAGCGGGACCGATTTTCGCCGGTCTGGTCTGCGCTTACATTCTTTTCTTCCTGCTGACCGGTAACTTCTGGGTTTCGCTGATTGGCGCTATCGGTTGCGGGTTTACGTCGTACAATCTTGTAATCCTCCAGGCAGGACATGTTACCAAAGCGTGGGCGATTGCATTCATGCCGTTAACGCTTGCCGGTATCCTGCTTGTCTTCCGAAAGCGATTCCTTCAGGGAGGAGCATTATTTGCGTTAGCCCTCACCCTGGAACTTGGCGCAAACCATATACAAATAACCTATTACCTTACGATAGCCTGTTTTGTCATCTATCTCGCATGGCTCGCCAAATCACTGCGCAACAAAGAATACAACGCATTGACAAAGGGTACGCTAGTACTGACCGTCGCATTAATCATCGCCGTCCTCCCACGCATACCGGAAATGTATTCCAACCTCGAAATGAGCCACACAAGCCTGCGGGGACCGTCGGAATTGACTCAGGCTTTCGGTAACAGTGACGCAAAACCTTCATCCGGTCTCGACCGTGATTACGCCTTCACATGGAGTTACGGCAAGGGCGAAACCTTGAGCCTGCTGATTCCAAACATTCGTGGAGGCGAATCGGGAGGAACTCTCGATAAAGATTCACATCTTGTTAAAGCCTTGAAAGACTACGGGCAACGGACAGGTAAAGAAGTTCAGTCTTATACATACTGGGGCGACAAGCCATTCACTTCCGGTCCTGTTTATGCCGGCGCGGTGATATGTTTTCTGTTCGTACTTGGAATGTTTGTCATTCGCAGTAATGGGAAATGGTGGCTCTTCGGCATCGCCGTACTGTTTGTCCTGCTTTCGTGGGGAAGGAATCTCGCATGGTTCAACGATTTCCTGTTCCATCATCTACCGATGTACAACAAGTTCCGTACGCCGGAAATGTCTCTTGTCATAACTGCGCTCATACTGCCGATTATTGCCGGCTGGGGACTGAAATCCCTGCTTAAAGGCGAATTCGTTGCCGGAAAGTTAAAGAAACAGTTTCTTTATTCTTTGGGGATCACGGGCGGCATTTGCCTGCTTTTGTGGGTGATGCCTGCGGTGTTCTTGAATTTCGAATCGGAATACGACAGGCAATTTGTGTCACAGGTTCCCGAATGGTATTACACTGCGCTCATTTCAGACCGTGAGGCGATGCTGAAATCCGACGCCTTCCGTTCGCTTGTTTTCATCCTACTCGCAGCCGTTGCGGTATTGTTCATTGCCGGCAAAAACAGAAAACATGCCGGTTACGCAATGTTTTTCCTTACCGCATTGACATTAATTGATTTGTGGTCTGTTGACAAACGCTACCTGAATGAATCTAACTTCGAGAAGAAGAAACCGGAACAGACCTTTGAACCATCCGCCGCCGACAAAGTAATTCTGGAAGACAAAACGCTGTCTTATAGAGTGCTTAATTTGAGCGTCAATACATTCAACGACGCATCAACTTCGTATTTTCACAAGTCTATCGGCGGATACAGTGCGGCTAAACTCCGCCGTTATCAGGAACTTGTCGACGCGTATATCACGTCTGAGATACAGGTTATCAACCAAACATTTCAGCCCGCAACGACCATCAACGATCTGGATTCATTGACCGAATCGTTGTTCGTACGCACCCCCATCATCAATATGCTAAACGGGAAATATATAATCTACAGAGGCGTGCCGGTAGAGAATCACGACGCTTTCGGCAATGTATGGTTTGTCAGCGATTTGAAAACGGTTGACAATGCCGACGCCGAACTTGCCGCACTTGGGGAAATCGACCTGCGTACAACGGCAGTGGTGGATAAACGCTTTGAAAGCCTCTTGCGTACAACAACACCTTCAAGCAACATCTCAACGCCTTTGATTAAGATGACGGAATATCGTCCGGAAAGGCAGACCTATACATCCCAAACTTCTACCGAACAACTTGCCGTTTTTTCCGAAGTTTACTATACACCCGGATGGAAAGCATTTATCGACGGGCAACCTGCGCCTCATTTCCGCGTCAACTGGATTCTGCGTGCGATGTACATTCCGGCGGGTGAACATAAGATAGAGTTTCTGTTTGAGCCGGACACTTACAACATGCTGACAGATGTCGCTTCGTGGGCATCGCTTCTGGTCATCATTTTGGTCATCGGAGCGGTTATATTATCTTTACGCAGGAAAAATAATTAAACAAAGAGATGTATTTTATTTACATCTCAAATGACATCAAACGCGTGAAAAATAAATGAATTTATCCGCAAAACGAAACCTGTCACGTGTGTGATAGAAATTATCTCTTACGTGATGGAAACCATTTTTCGCGATTTTTCTTGGAAATCCGGAAAAAATCATGTAATTTTGCAGCCGGAAAAAACAAATGTTCTTATGATAAGGAAAAAGGCATTACTTATAATCCTCGACGGATGGGGATTAGGCGATAAAACAAAAAGAGATGCAATCACCACTGCAAAAACCCCATATTGGGACTATCTTATTAAAAATTTCCCGTGCTCTAACCTCCAGGCGTCCGGCGAAAACGTAGGACTCCCCGACGGGCAAATGGGAAACTCGGAAGTGGGACACCTCAACATCGGCGCAGGACGGGTGGTATATCAGGATCTCGTGAAAATTAACCGCGCTTGCAGGGATAACTCTATCCTGGAAAACCCGGAAATCAAACATGCTTACAAGTACGCAAAAGATAACGGGAAACAGATTCATATAATCGGACTGGTGTCGAACGGTGGAGTACACAGTTCGATGGAACACCTGTTCAAATTGACCGATATAAGTAAGGACTACGGCGTTGACAAGACTTTTATACACTGTTTCTTAGATGGACGAGATACGGACCCGAAAAGCGGTGCCGGTTTCATCGCCGACCTCGAAAATCACCTGAAACTCTCAACCGGGAAAATCGCCTCGATCGTCGGACGATACTATGCTATGGATCGCGACAAAAGATGGGAAAGAGTTAAAGTCGCTTACGACCTGCTTGTTGCAGGGAAAGGCGAATATGCGGAAAATACTGTGGAAGCAGTAAAAAAGTCCTATGGCGAGGGAATTACAGACGAATTTGTTAAGCCAATAGTCATAGCGAATAACGGAAAACCGGTAGCGGTGATCAGCGAAGGCGATGTCGTTATCTTCTTTAACTTCCGCAATGACCGCGCAAAGGAACTGACTATCGCCCTTACCCAAAAAGATATGCCCGAACACGAAATGATGACCGTGAAGGATTTGCAATATTTCACGATGACCCCGTACGATGCCACATTCAAAGGATTACATATCCTCTTCGACAAAGATAATGTAACAAATACCCTCGGCGAATACCTCGCATCGCTGGGACTTAAACAACTGCACATCGCCGAAACGGAAAAGTATGCGCACGTTACCTTCTTCTTCAACGGCGGACGCGAAGCGCCTTTCCAAGGGGAAGACCGTATCCTCGTGCCTTCTCCGAAGGTTGCAACTTATGACCTTAAACCCGAAATGTCCGCTTACGAAGTCAAAGATAAACTCGTAGAAGCAATCGGCAAAAAAGAATATGATTTCATCGTTGTAAACTATGCCAATGGCGATATGGTTGGACACACCGGAGTGTACGAGGCGATCGAAAAAGCAGTCGTCGCAGTGAACAACTCTATCGAAGCAACAGTCGAAACGGCAAGGAAAAACGGATATGAAACCATCATAATCGCAGATCATGGAAACGCCGACTATGCAATGAACGATGACGGGTCGCCAAATACCGCACATTCCCTCAATCCGGTACCATTCATATATGTATCGGAAAACTCATCCGCAAAAGTAACCAACGGACGCCTCGCTGATGTCGCCCCAAGCATACTGCATATATTAGGATTGAAACAGCCGGCGGAAATGGACGGGAATAATTTAATTGATAACTAATTAGGTAAAGCCATCCTTTAATCACAATAAAATTGCAGTTTTGCAGTTTATAAGTATGGCATGAAAAAAATAATAACAATAAGCCTGCTAATGTTATCCATCCTGTCGGTATCCGCCCAGGGAGGAGAAAAAGCATTCACTTACCTGCTCCTTCCCTCATCTGCGAGAGGATCGGCTTTAGGTGGATACAACGTTTCGATAGTTGAGAACGATTTGCCGCTTATCTACATGAACCCTGCTATGTTGAACCAGGAGATGAACATGACAGTCAATGCCAATTACCTGTCGTACGTGGGTGATGTCGGAGCAGGGAGTGCAACTTTTGCCAAAACACTGGGCGAGAAAAGCGTTTGGGGTGTTGGATTCAACTTCACCAATTACGGAAAAATGCTTGAGACCACGGAAAACAATGAAATCATAGGCGATCTCAAAGCAAACGACATCTGCGGCAACCTTTTCTTCTCTCGTGACCTTACCGAAATGATTCGTGGCGGAGCAACGGCAAAAATAATCTATTCAAACTATTACCATAACACCTCTATCGGGTTAGGTGTAGACTTGGGCATACACTATTACAACCCGGAAACCGAATTATCCATCGGTATCGCAGGAAAAAACCTCGGCAGGCAAGTCAAAGCCTATGAAGACGAACTGTTAGACTTGCCATGGGACATACAAATTGGAATGAGCCAGCGGTTAAACCATGCCCCGATACGCTATTCTATCACGATGATCAACATGAACAACCTTGAGGAACCATTTATGCGACACTTCGTTTTCGGAGTCGAACTCATACCGTCCGATAACTTTTGGATAGCCGCCGGATACAATGCCAAGCGCGCCTCTGACCTCTCACTGACTGAAGGTAACAAGATGGGCGGATTCTCGCTCGGCGCCGGCTTAAAAATTAAAACATTCTCCATCGGATGTTCCGTCGGCATCTATCACCCGTCGGCAATGTCGTTCATGGCAAGCATTTCAACATCTCTATCAGGGGCAGAAATATGAACCCCGAAGAAAACAAAATACAAGCAAAAAAGATAGTAGTAGCCATAGACGGGCACTCTTCATGCGGAAAAAGCACCATTGCGCGAGATCTCGCCAAAGCAGTTAACTATAAATACATTGACAGCGGGGCAATGTACCGCGCAGTCACACTATACTGCATCGAAAACGGACTCTTTGAAGGTAACCGGCTCGATGAAGAAACACTTAAGGAAAAAATCCAACAAATCCATATCACTTTCAAGCACAACCAAACAACAGGGAAATCAGACACCTTCCTTGGCGACCGTAACATAGAAAAAGAGATACGCAGTATGGCGGTAGCAGAAAAAGTAAGCCCCGTCGCAGCAGTCGGATTTGTCCGCCAAGCCCTCGTCCGGCAACAGCAAGCAATGGGCATCGACAAAGGAATAGTCATGGACGGCAGGGACATCGGCACTATAGTATTTCCTGACGCCGAACTGAAAATCTTCGTCACCGCCCGCCCGGAAATCCGTGCAAAACGGCGACAAGCAGAACTATCGGCAAAAGGTGAAACAATCACCATCGAAGAAGTACTCAGAAACCTTGAAACACGCGACCTTATAGATTCGACGCGCAAAGACGGACCTCTGCGAAAAGCAGACGACGCCATAACTTTCGACAACTCCGATATGACAATCGAAGAACAAAACCGTCGCATGCAGGATATTTTCAAACAATACGCAACATATTAATTAACCAACAATGCGAATCATCAGCGGAACACACCGTAGCAGGCGCTTTGAAATACCCAAGAACTTCAAATCAAGACCAACCACCGACTTTGCAAAAGAAAACATCTTCAATATAATCGCAAACCTCATTGACCTGGAATCGACCTCCGCCCTCGACCTGTTTTCCGGCACAGGAAGTATCGCCTTTGAACTTATTTCCAGAGGCAGCCGTGAAGTAACCGCAGTCGAAAACGAAGCCACACACTATAACTTCATCAGAAAAACACAAGCCACGCTAAACGCCGAAAACCTTACCGTAATTCGCACAGATGCCTTCCGTTACATCAGAACAACCCGTCACACATTCGACCTTATCTTCGCCGATCCGCCATACACCAGCAAACGACTTGCACAAATCCCTGCGCTCATCTTCGCCAACAACCTGCTCAACCCTAACGGCATATTCATCCTCGAACACCCCAAGGAACATAACTTCCGCACCGTCCCGCAATTCATACGGCACACAGTCTATGGCTCAGTTAACTTCAGCATCTTCAGGAATCACTTCCCGCCTTTGAGCACTTTCATCACGATCTCCAGCGATTTCTTGTAGGCATCCTCCTCTTTCTTGTCGAAGTTCACCTTAAGCCGCTCCAGGTCGGCAATCTTTTCCTGCGCCTGCCTTGCAAGGTTCTGGTATTTCTGCGGATCCTTCAGCACATTATTATGCGCCGCCGCAAATTCCTTAGCATACTCCTCGAACGCCTTCAAAGCCTTTGCCGGATCCTCAGCCTGCGGAATATCCGCCACAGGAGCCGGAGAAACCTCACTTGCTGCAGGCTCTGCCGCAACATTACTATCCTTTTTACCGCCTGAACAAGCAGCCAGCGAAGCAATCAATACGGCTGCAAATAAATAAGAAATCAAAGTTTTCATAATACGATACAATTAAATTAAACAAAAAATCTATTGAAAAAACGTACAAATATACATAATATTGCAATATTTATTGTTATGTCAGAAAAATATATTACCTTTGTCGCCTATATGAAGACAAAAGTCATATACAGTATCACAAGGAGGATGCCGGATACGGAAAAGTACTCAACACCGTCAAGCATTGTCGGTTCTAAATCGGAGCATGATTTGGATATGTCAAATATTTTGTTAACACACACACACACACACACACACACACACACACACACACACACACACACACACACACACACACAC
>JAISYU010000026.1 GCA_031269685.1 Dysgonamonadaceae bacterium
GCGAAGTTTGGTCAGAGCCTAAATCTACCTGAATATGGTTGGCCGCGCAATATTCCCACAAATCAACCACATTGCCCTGATAGGCAAATGAGCGGGCTATTTTGGCTTTACGGGCTTCAGACACCTTGTTCATCAGGGTGTTAAGGTCATCGTGCACTTCGTCCACCCAGCCCTGTTCGTGCCGTTTTTGGGTAGCGGCGGGGTTAATTTCGGCAGTAATAGAGACCACTCCGGCAATATTGCCCGCTTTAGGCTGTGCACCCGACATGCCCCCCAAACCGGCGGTAATGAAGAGTTTTCCGGCTACATCGCCACCCACTTTTCGGCTTGCGTTGAGCACGGTTATGGTGGTGCCGTGTACAATGCCTTGCGGCCCGATGTACATGTACGAACCGGCCGTCATCTGCCCGTATTGACTGACTCCCAATGCGTTAAATTTCTCCCAATGGTCGGGTGTGGAGTAGTTGGGAATAACCATGCCGTTGGTAACCACTACGCGGGGCGCTTCCTTATGCGAGGGAAAAAGGCCAAGCGGATGACCGGAATAGAGAACAAGGGTCTGTTCATCGGTCATAGTGGCCAAATATTGCATTACGAGGCGATATTGTGCCCAATTTTGAAATACTGCGCCGTTGCCGCCATAAGTAATCAACTCGTGTGGATGTTGGGCTACGGAAGGGTCTAAATTGTTCTGTATCATCAACATAATTGCGGCAGCCTGTTGGCATTGAGCCGGATAAGCCTCAATAGGACGAGCAAACATCTCATAATTGGGGCGAAAACGATACATATATATTCTGCCGTAATCGTGCAACTCTTTTACAAATTCGGAAGCTAATTCGTCATGCCATTCAGGGGCAAAATAGCGAAGTGCATTGCGCAACGCTAACTTTTTCTCCTCTTTGGTTAAAATATCTTTCCGTTTCGGCGCATGACTCACGGATAAATCGTAAGGTTTCAAGGCAGGCAATTTAGCCGGAATACCTTGTAATAAGTCGTTTTGAAAATCCTGTAACGTCATATAATCGTTCATTTTTTTTGCGAGTGCAAAAATAGGAAAAAAAAGGTTAAGGCGAGAAGGAGTTAGAGGAGTTAGGAGTTATGGAATTATGGAGTTATGGGGTGAAAGGATAAAAGGATAAAAGGATAAAAGGATAAAAGGATAAAAGGATAAAAGAAACAAGGAACAAGGAACAAATCCATACTAATAAACACATAAACAGCTCACAATCAATCAATTTTTAAAAAAAACATGCAAGCACAAAAACACAACAACACTGAAAAAACACAAATTTACGCTCAATTATCAATTATTAATTATCAATTATTAATTATTGATTATTAATTATTTCCCCGTTAAGCCAGCTCGATAAAAACTATAGTATTTATTTTTTCTAATTATCAAGTGTTCTATCAAACTAATGTGAAACAGTTTGCACATCTCATCTATTTTTTCGGTTAAAATAATATCTTCATCGCTTGGTTTCAGCAGGCCTGATGGGTGGTTGTGGCAAAGTATAATACCTGTGGCAGTGTAAGTTATTGCTTTTTTTAGGATAAGTCGGGGGTCGATGCTGGTGTAGCTGATGCCCCCTTGTGCCAACCGCTCTACACCCAACAGATTCGAGGCTTGATTGAGAAAAATCACCCAAAACTCTTCGTGCGGCAGGTCGGCTATTTTGGGCTGCATCAACTCTAAAATATCATTCGCTGTAATGATGCGCTTTTGTTGCACGACTTTTTCTGCCCGACATCGTTTGGCCAACTCAAAGGTAGTCAGGATAGAGAGCGCCTTTGCCTCACCAATCCCGTGAATGGCTATAAGGTCGTTGAATGTGTAGTTCGACAGTTTATTAAGACTATGGTCGCACTGTTTGAGCAGTAGCTTAGCCAAATCGACCGCTGACAGGTCTGGAGTGCCGCTACGCAGCAAAATGGCAAGCAATTCCGAATCGGATAGCGCTTGAAAGCCCTTATCTAAATACTTTTCTCGTGGCCGGTCGGCTACAGCCCATTCCCTTATTGGGAGTTTTTGAATTATTAGTTTTTGCTTCATTTTTTGAAAAAATTTAAGGCTGCAAAAATACGAAAAATTTTATATGTTTTCGCAAAATTCATTTATTCATCTACATTCATTTGCTGAATTTTCTTGAAAATCCGGAGAAAAAGTGGCAAAAAGTATCATGCAAAGAGGCTCAATATTCCCTTTTTACCCCACCTGCTTAAACAAAAAAGGAGACTTATTTTTAAAAATCAACCATTTTAAGAAAATATTGGTGCTGAATATCAACAATTTACAATTCTATTATTTTTTTTTCGGTATTTTTATCGGACAATCGTGAATTTTTACAGTTTAGCATGATAATTTTTTGTATTTTTGCACCCGAATAAAAATCATTAATCTAAAAACCAAAAAACTATGAAAAAGTTATTTTTATTGTTGGCTTTATTGCCTCTGTTTGCAGCTTCGTGTGTGGATAAAATTGATCCCGAACAAGTGATTTCCGATTTAACTTTTACGGAATGTAACCAAGACATTCCAAATAACGATGCTACAAATGCCAATGTAGAGGTAGAATTTACCAATACAGGGTTGCATATCACGCATCATAACCTCGCAGTAGCTTGCGATTTTGACACGGTGCTCCTTACGCACCAGCTCAACAATGGCGTGCTTACCATTACGGAAAAAGGATATCCTTCTGCAACTGATTGCCTCTGTTACACGGATGTTTCTTACACGATACGCAACATTTTACAAATTAATATGGATACGATTATCATCAATGGTGAGATTGTTTGGACTAATAGCCTACCCCTTCTGACCGATGAATTTTATGCATTCAGCCCGCCAATGGGGGACTTTCAACAGGGGCAGGTATATATTGCCAATACACAGGAAGAGTTGCTGAGCCATCCCTATTTTACCATGAACAGTAGCATATCGGATATACCCAACACTACGGATTTTGAAACTCAAAGTGTTTTAATAACTTACGGCACAAATACTTCAGGAATATGTAATATCAAGTCGACGTTTAATGCTATAACTAACACTTCTTATTTGTGGAATATTTTAGTCTATTCCAATATTGCCTCTGAAGCACCATCTTACCTTATAGTTAAAGTTGTTCCGAAAATTTCTTCAACGGCACAGGTTAATTTTACTACTAC
>JAISYU010000119.1 GCA_031269685.1 Dysgonamonadaceae bacterium
ACAACTTTTCAGGTATACTTTCTTTACGGCATCTCTATTCTCCTGAATATGAAATTGTGCTACTTTAGGCATATAGGTAGAAGAATAAACACTTGCCGCCGCTGCAATTATCCATATTATCTGAATTGTTATACCATACGAAGCAATGTCGTTCAAAGCAAGATAAAGTGCCCCGATTATCACAGACACTCTTGAGGTTATCATACTGCCTAAACCTGTCAGCCCGAATTTTACGGCGTTAGGTAGTATCAGACGAATAAACGCCTTTTTCGGATATGCCTGCGCTGATGATAAAGCTTTCTTAAAGTCGGGAGTAAATATAATCTGTTTCGATAAATAGCGACGTATTAATATTGATAAAGCCTGTGCACTTACTATTGCCGTCAAACTAAAATGCAAATAGATCAAAACGATTGCCGTAACAAGATAAACCGTCTGACCTGCAATTTGAATCTGTTTTGCCTGTTTTATCAGTCCTTTCCCCATTAGTAATGCGTCGTAATAAAAAGTATAAAATGAATAAACATTTACAGCGCAAAGAATAATCCACGAAACATACACTTCGTTATGATCGCCCGAATAGGTTTTGAGCAAAATCAGAATATAGTATGTACCTGCTGTCGCAAGCAACAGTAAAAGCAATAAAGTCATTCGGGTATAAAACCATTTCATTGAATTGATCAAACCCTTGAATAATCCATAGTCTATCTCATTGGTTTCTGGATTTATGTTTTGATAGCCGCTTGTTTTCAATTCTCTGACTCCACTTACTATGTATGTTACATTGCGGGAAAATGAAGCATTAAAACCAAAATCAAGTAAACCCACGAATGATATAATTGTTGCATAAACAGTCCAAAGTCCCACAGTTTCTTCCGAAAAAGATCGCAAAATAAACGGCAGTAAAACAATACCTGACCCTATTTGAAGAAATGTGGCAACATAATTCCATATCACATCTTTTTTCCCTATATTAATCCGGTTATTCATATTCCAATTTGTTTTTCCGTACTATATTGTAAGTAATCAGAGGCGCCAAAAATGAAATGGGCAGTGTGAGTATTTGAGAAAAGAATGAGATTATTATAACCACAATGAGATACATAAATGAAAACAATCCAATCCGGTCTTTATGATTTTTATAAAAATAAACCATTAAAAAGATATATAATGCAAGAACAAGTAGAGTACCTAAATAACCATAACGTAAAAATAAGATGGAATAAGAGATGTCGCCACTATCCAGTTGAACGGTTTCCTCCGACAATACATCACTTAATCCGATATTAAAATCAAATATCGAACCGGTTAATTTGGAATCTTCCGTCATTAACCCCGCTCCCAAAAACATGGATTTCGGATTGTCTAAAAGATATTGATTGCGTTCCAAGAGATGAAGCATCCGAAATGTAAATGTGGAATTTTGCATATCTTCCACATCAATTTCCACGTCAAGGAGATTTCCCGAAACGACGTGTTGAATATCAATGTAGGTACGGGAATGAATAAACTTATATCCGGCAAAGACGATAACAAATGCTAAAAATACGGAAGTAAAAGTCAACATTTTGATCCTCCGCAAACGAGGAAGTTGAATAATATACCCTAATACTATGGCAATAAAAAACGCACCTACCAAACTTCTATGAAATGCTCCCAATAATGCAGCAACTAATATAGCTGTAGTCAAGATCTTTTTTGATCCTTTGTGTGGATTGAAATAGATAGCCATAAACGTGAAAATTTGCAGCATGTCAGGTTGATTATAGAACCTTGGAAATTTCATTCCAAATAAGATTGCTCTACCTTTTCCCGTTCCATCCAAAATATGTGTATTCAAAACAATTTGAAACAGATATAATATTGCACAAACTACAGTAATCCAAAACAAACATTTCATCAAATAAATCAACTGTTCTCTTGATAAATTTCGAAATACAAGGTATGCAGTAATCCACAGTACATTATAACGGGCTGTACGGATAATTTCCGTCCAACTTATGCCTATTACAAATTTATTATATGCTACACATAATATCAGAAAAGCATAAAAAACAAGAATTAACCAAAGTAACTTATCCGGTTTCCAATAATTTTTTATACAAAAACTATCAATAATTACCATGCCTATTATCGTAATAATAGCATAATCCATACCTTTGGAAAAGAAATAGTTTTCCATCATATCTTCCGGAATCAAGTTAAAACCGGAAGTTATGAAGAAAAAAAATATCACAAGCGCCGAGATCTTGTGACCCCACGCATACATCCCAATAGCTACGATAACTATAAGAAGAAAAATCATTTTTTTCTGTTTCTGAAATAATTTCTGACGTAAGGTGTAGCATATATCGCTGCGAGCGGCAAGGCGAAACCACCGAAGAACAGAATAAGCAGAACAAGTTTTTTCAAATCGGGAGAGACCGGTTTATTGATAACATACGGGGAGTCAATCATTTTCAGTTTCGGCATTAGGGAAACGGCTTTTATCATTGTCTCTTCTCGTTTTTCTAAGAGGAAAACATAGATTGTCTGTTGAATTTCCTGTTCACGTTTCAGGTTTATAAACTCTCTTTCCACTGTTGGCACGCTGTTGATTTTTGTCTGTACTTCCTTTTCTCTTGTTTTCAGTTCATTGAGGGCAATAACCATACCTTTTTTGATGTTGGAGAGAGAGCGTAGAAGATTTTTCCTCTGGAAGTCAATCATTTCATTCATGGATTCCAGGGCGCTTGTCGCAACCTTCGAACTCTTAGATAATTCGTTTCGTTTGATAAGTTCTTCGTTATATTTTGTAATGACTTCGGCAAGTGCAGGATCCATTGTTACGGCGCCGAATGGTATGAGTTCATACTTTTTATCTTCATCTTTAGCAAAATCGTTAATAATATCAACTAACTTAAGTTGTGTTTCCGCTTCGATAAGTTTTTCCTGCAATTCGGCGTTGACTTTCATATAGAACTCAACATCGACTTCAATATCCGTCAGTTGGTTTTTCCTCTTAAAAGACTGTATATCTGCATCGGCAAGGTCAAGATCAGTTTTAACCAAATCAAGGCGGGAGTTGATAAAATTTACGGTCTTATCTGTAACGGCTATTTTATCTTCGCGCCAGGTTTTGTTATAGACGGATATAACTTCATTGATTATTTTTTTCGCGAACTTTGTATTTTTATGATGCATGTTGAGGGTGATGATATCGGAATTCTTCTTTCCAAAATCAATATCAAGGCTTTGCATATAGACTTGAGCAATAAAATCGTACGATGTGAAAATTATCTCCAGTTTTAGTGATTTATCATAAAGTACGGCATAGGATGATTCCGAAAAAGTAAACTCACCGAGCGGAGTTTCCAGTGTTGCCGGAAAAGATTTTATTTCATATTTGCCAATAGTTTTCTTATTAAATTGCATTTTTACTTTCGCGTTTCTGTCTTCGATTTTCATTGTGAACTTGACAATAGACGACAAAGTGTCAGCAATCGCGGGGTCGACCGACAGTACTACAGGAGACTGTTCGTAAAGATCTTTTTTTGTTAAGCCGAAAGATTTCGACTGATAATATATCTTGTTCAATTCAAGATTTTTCACTGTTTTCTTTACGAATCCGTGAGATGACATCTTATTCGTTTCGTCCACCACGTTCACCCTTCCTCCTCCTACGCCAAACGCACTCATCAGAGACTGGGACTGAGAAATACCTTTTCCTCCTATTATATCATCATCTGCGAGGCTTACTTTGGCGGCAATATCCCATACGGGAGGTGTAACCTTGTAATAAATAACGCCCAGAGCAAGGCAAACAGTAAATAAACCCACAAACCAGTACCAGTTTTTTAGGCAGAGTAGCAGAAACTCTATTATTTTTTCGCTCTCGCTTTTATTTTCCTTATTCATAATTATTATTGTTTTTGTTTTTACTTTGACGCAGCAAGTATGATGAATGATGTAATCGTAGACAATGTTCCTATGATTGTAGAGATAACCGACAATTTATAATTATCCGAGACTCCATATTGGGAATCTTTTTTGCGCGCCTTATTCGGATCAACTATAATAATATCCTTCTCTTTCAAGTAAAAATACGGAGAACTAAACACGCTCGAAGAAGTCAAGTCAAGGATAGTTGAGAAGATTTTACCGTCTTCTTCTCGTAGCAGTTTCACGCGTTTTCTGTCGCCGTATTCGGTAATATCACCCGCGTCAGCGATTGCATCGAGTATGGAGTAGTGATATTTATCGGCTACTACTATTGCACCGGGCTGAGTCACTTCCCCGAACACTTTTATGCTATCCATTAAGACCGACACTTTAACTATCGGGTCGGAGACTTTCTGCTTGAGGCTGTCTTTTAGCAAATCCTCAACTTCAACGCTGGTCAGTCCCTGCACCATAATTTTCCCGAAGACTGGATAATCTATTTCGCCGTTTCTGTCCACGCGGTACCGTTGGAAGGACATTTCATTAGAGATTCTCGTCGTTTGAGGGTCGATTGATGTAAGGGGAACTACGTTGAACTGTTCTTTCAGTTGGAAATCAGCCAGGCTGGATGATGAGACTACTATATTTAGTGTATTTTCCGGCTGAATAGTTATATTATAGTTCGCGCGGTTTATTTCGGTTCCGGACAGTATATTACCCTTATTCAGGTCATTGAACATGATAAGATCATCGGGTACCGATTTACATGAACACAACAAAAGAAGCATAGCAAGCTTCAGCACATTTTTCGATTTAAGCATATTATAATTTTAAAATTATTAACGTCTTTTATAACGAATAAACCGGCATATTTATTGTGTCCGATGATAATTAGAACAACCTGTAATTTGTGGTTAGCACTCGGAACTCTGTACGGCGGTTAATCTGGTCGGCAATTTCCTGTTGGTCGGGAGTAAGAGTAGATACAAACTCTTCGTTTAGAGTTTGACCTTCCGGCAGGAAATCAAACTGCTTGGCATAATACTTCGGCACGGTTTTCGGGACGCTTTTTCCGTACCCTGCGGGTGATAGCCGGTTAGGTTCTATGCCTGCCTTAATTAGATAATCCACCACTGACTGTGCGCGTCTTTTGGAAAGCGCATCGTTGTATTCTGCCGATCCATGGCGGTCGGTATGCGCAGAAAGTTCAATCGTCACATTAGGATTATCGTCGAGCATGGCGACAATTTCGTTCAGCGCTTCCTGAGATTCGGGGCGTAATGTTGCTTTGTCGAAGTCATAGAAAATATTTTCTATCACGACAGGTTTGGATATTGAAGGGAGATAAAAATCAACATAGAACGTTTCCGTTCGTTCCTCGTCGGGAATAGTGATCACCTGTTTTTGGTTCAGGTAACCCGGTGCACTTCCGAGCATTACATACTCCATACCTTTTACTATCTCCGCTTGCCAGGTACCGTCGACGCGGGCAATGATTCTCCGGTTCGACCCGTCTTTACCTACGATCCTGACTGCGGCGTCTTCCACGACTTCTTCTTCATTATTTAAGACCCAGCCTTCGAGTCGTACCGTATATTCGGGATATTCAAACCGGTAGATATGATCTGCGCCGCGTGAGTCGTTTCTGTTAGAGCATAGATAACCGCAATTCTTTTTCGGTTCAAAAACTATTCCGAAATCGTCGGCGTTACTGTTCATTGGAGATTTGATATTTTCCACTGTCCAGCTGTAACCGTGCGGCACGGCGCGGAAAATATCTAACCCGCCCATACCGGCATGACCGTCGGATGAAAAATACAGGGTACTGTCATCACGAAAAAAGGGAAACATCTCATCTCCTGCCGTATTCACTGCCGGACCGAGGTTTTCCGGGTAGGATGTTCCGGTCTCCGCCATTTTAACCCGCCATATATCTTTTCCTCCATATCCGCCGGCAACATCGGACACGAAATACAAATAACCATCCGAGCCTATAGTCGGATGTGCCGCCATACACAAAGTATCTTCAAATATTGCAATCCTTTCTCCGGCGCTCCATTCCGCACCGGAACGGGATGACCGGTAAATGTCGGCTGTTTTGGGAATACCGTCTTCCACCGCACAGTAAGTATAGTACAGTGTTCCGCCATCCGCAGAGATATTTGCCGCACCTTCATCGTATTCTGTATTTATACCGCTTTCTATATGTACAGGTCGCATCCATGTTCCGTTTTTATCCTGCTTTATTGAAAAGAAATCGTTGTTACGTATGCCGGTAACGGGGCTTTTTATGCTATCTCCCACGACGCCTTTTCGGGAGGAAGAGAACACGATTTGGTCTGCTGCATCACCTATTATTACCGGTGAGAATTCGCCGTCACGTGAAGATATACCGTTCATTTTTGTTACTGTATACCTTGTCGGCGACTCTTTCCATGACTGTGCGGAGTCGCATCCGGCGATACCGTTCTTAGCCAGCCTGCTATCTGGCACCGAGTCGAGGAAATTCAGGTATTTCTTACGTGCATCTCCATATTTGCCGAGCCTGTGAAGCATTTTCGCAGCATAAAGCACTGCCGAACTGTCGGCATATCCATACCTCACGGCATTATTATACGCGCCGAGGGCTTTTTGTGCGGCGCCTGTACGTCTATAGCACTCCGCCATGTGGAAAGCCACGCTTCCTTTGAGGTAAACTTTCTTTGATGGTGTTTTAGCGTAAACCTTCCTGTATATTTTTGCCGCATCATAGTATTCACCTCTGTCTTCTTTGTTTATGGCGTCGCTCAGCTTTGCTGTTCCGCACGCTGTTATGGTTATTAAAACTGTTGTGATGGCTGCAAAAAAGATGCACTTTTTCATTTTTCCAGAAAATTTGATTAAGAAATGCTTTTATGTATAAACTTCTTTTTCGCGTAAATATTGCGAAAAAACCGTCATGTTTTGCTAAGTATATAGATAAAACGGTGAAAAACATAACAAAAGAGGGTTGTCTGAGCGGAAATTTCTACCATTGGATTCTGGTAAACGCTGATAGGGGAATTAAGGACTTTAAGGTCGTTAAGGACGTTAAGGACATTAAGGACGTTAAAGACTTTAAAGACCATGCGCGTGAATGAAATGTTTCTGCGCATGAACAAAATATTTCTGCGCGTGAACGAAATATTCATGCGCGTGAATAAAATATTCCTGCGCGTGAACGAAACATTCCTGCGCGTGAACAAAATATTCCTGCGCGTGAATATCCCGTAAAAGCGCGTGTATGCACCTTAACGACTAAGAAAGTTCGTATATGTTCACTGATTGGGAATTGACGGGACGGGGAATGTTGACGATAATAGTATTTGTTAGTGAAAGCGTAGTGTTTAGTTCACAATCCTGAACTTACTTGTGTATGTGTGTGTGTTAACAAAATATTTGACATTACTAAATCATGCCCTGATTTAAAACTGAAAATGCCTGACGTTGTTGTGTATTTTTCCGTATCAGGCATCCTCTTTCCGCTACTATATATATTTCTTTATCTTCATAGCGGCTGGAAAATTCTGCAAAGTGTTGTAACCTGCCAAATATTTATTGAAAGTCTTCAATATTATCGTTAAGCCACGCGATACGCTCTTCTATGAAATTTTTCAGGTATTCGATTTCCGCCTGATAATCTTCTTGCTGATTGTTCATGAAATACTGGAAGAAAGGGTCGCGCTCTCTTGCTTCGCGGAGATATTCCGATTCAGTGTCTATGAAGTTGAGGATACTTCGCAGTTCTTCGCTCTTCTCGGTCCATCGTTCTTTGACGAGTGACATGAACCATGGATCTTCCAACATTCTTGGTATCCAGTATATCCTTTTTATAATGCCGTATGGTTGAGATATATTTCTGTCACTGTAATTTCCCATCGTGAGGTCGAAATCCCAGACAGGACCAAAGATGTATTTTTTCACGTCGGGATTGTAATAGAAATATAGGCTGCCGTGGTTTGCGTCGGGGTTTTTAGTAAATTCATTCACCCAATACAGGTCAACTGTCGACGGAATATCGAAATATTTACGGTATCCGGTATCTTCGTCCTGAAAATTATCGCCATAGATTGCCTCTTCGGCTGCCAAGACCCCGGAAGTGATTATATCCCAAACATTATCAAGGTTTTGATCAGGATCTTTCACGTTCACGTTAATAACATCCTTGGCGTCTTCGCTCGCATAATTACCGTTACGGTCATGATGTGTCCTGAACCAGAGTTCATCTTTCAACGAGTTAACAAGTTCCAGAAGGTATCCGCCGTCAGGGTTTTCGCTTGAAATCTTGGAAATATTCACCCGATTCTCATCTATTCTTACATGCTCGGTAAGTTCATATACTCCGGCATAATCATCGTTGATATATAATTCAACATATTCGGAGCGTGGAGTCCAGGCAATATTATTGAATATTTTACTGATCTTAAAGGCTACGGAATTACGGAGCCAGGAATAATCGTAAGCATTTGCCATTAAAGCCCAGTGGCGTTGCGCCGGCATACCGAGCAAAGGCTTTTTGCCACCACTTTCGAGGCGTATATGGTAAGGTTTTTTGTATGAGTTCCACGTCGTGTTACCGCGTCCTTTGATGTCGCAGGCTCCGGTAAATGTAGCGCCATTTTGCAGTTGCCGTTCTCCGTCGAAAAGTTGATAAGTTGCGCCTGTAAGCCATTCGTCGCGTTGTATTACCGAATCGGGATGAGTATCAATATACAGTTGCGGCAATTTGTTATTATTTTCCATCACAACAGGATAGAATCGGGTTTCCCTTGGATATTCGGCGATTAATTTACCGTTTTTGTATAAATTGACGGTCTTTTTATTGTTATTGTTTTCCGTTTGTATGGAATAAGTCGCGCCATCCTGAAGAGGAATTGTTTGTCCGTTTTCTACTTTAAGGCGGTTGATTTTGCCTGTTTGTGAAAACAGGATAGTCGGCGTACACAGTATAATAGATATAAATATTGTAAGTATTTTCATTTTATGCTTATGATTTAACGTATTATTTTCACTGTCTTTCCCTGTACTTTTATCAAATACACACCTTTGGCGAAGGTTGATAGCGGGATTAATATATTATTATCGCCGGTTGTAACTTCTTTAAGCAGTTGACCTGCGAGGCTATATACTGCGATGTTTCCAAGCGGATAATTTCCCGAAATCGTAAGATTAGCAGCCGCATCCACATACACTTTATTGTTGGAATCATCAATACCGGATATAGCAAGGTCTTTGTCAAAGTAAAAACTGTTAACTTCTTCAAGGGTAAAAGTGTCCTGACCTGAATTCACTGTAATCACACCGTCGAGCAGAGTTATTACCGAACTTTGAAACTTGACCTCTTTTTGATCGGTCTTACTTATCACCAGCCACGGATCGGATGGATCTTTAGCAAGCGTAGACAATGCGTACGTGCATAACAATAACAGTAAAAATAACTTTTTCATAAAAATATATGATTGTTTTGAGGTTGCAAATTTATAAAAAATTTTTAATTAAGTTATTTGGTGAAGAAAAACAAGGGAGGCATAAATCAATGTTTAGTTCTTATCTTTTGATGATTTTTATTTTATCTATCCGGTTGTTATCCATAGCGATGATCGTGAGCCGGTAGTCTTCCCAGTCAACATTGTCGCCTTCGGTAGGAATTCGTTCAAGTTTGTCGAGGATGTATCCGCTTAAAGTGATGTAGTCAAAATCTTTCGGTAATACATCGTCGTCAAGCCCAATCTTTTCGAGAAATTCGACGAACGGTATTTGCCCGTCAACGACCAAACTGCCGTCCGACTGGACAACAGAGGTATATTCAAATTCATCGGTCTCGGAAATATCCCCAACTAATGCGTCAATAATGTCATTGATGGTGACAAATCCACGTATCGAACCGTATTCATCCAGTATAAGCGCCTGATATACGCGGCTTTTCTGAAAAGACTCCAATACGGAATACGCTTTGTTGAAGGCTATGACCATTTGTGGCTGGCGGGCAATAGATGTAAGATCGTCAATGATGTTCTCAAAATTATTGCCTATCATGTCCTTTGAATACACAAAGCCTGTGACGTTGTCCAAACTGCCCTTGCATAAGGGATAAGCAGTGTGTTTGTTTTCAAGTATTGTCCGGCGGATATCTTCCTTCGATGCCAGAAGGTCGATCCATACTACTTCGTTGCGGGGTGTCATAAGGGTTTGAATCTTCCTGTCTCCGAGACTGAAAACATTTTGTATCAGTTCTTTTTCCGTTTCTTCTATCACGCCCCCCTTTTGACTTTCTCCAATAATCACTCTCAATTCTTCTTCGGAATGTATGTCTTTCTGTTCGCTGACAGGCTGCAAACCTATAATTTTTAAGAGGATATTAGCCATACCGTTCAATAGCCAGATGAAGGGGCTAAATATCAAATAAAATATTTTCAAGGGAACGGCAACGGCAAATGTAACCGGTACCGGTTTGCGGATGGCAAGTGATTTCGGGGCAAGTTCGCCGAGGACAATGTGAAGCATCGTGATAGAGAGAAATGCTACGGGAATGGCGAGCTTGTGCGCTAATGCACTGTCAAACGCCATGCCAAACCAACCGAATATGGTGATGATAATGTCTGTGAATACTTTTTCGCCTACCCAGCCTAAACCAAGCGAAGCGAGCGTTATGCCAAGTTGAGTAGCGGCAAGGTAAGCATCAAGATTGCTGATAAGGCTTTTTGCTATTCCGGCAACCATTTTCCCTGCGTCTTTCTGAACCTCTATCTGTGAAGAACGTACCTTGACGATTGCGAACTCGGCTGCTACAAAAAAGCCATTTAGGAAAACCAAAAGAACTGTAATAATCAAACCTGTTATCATATTATTCAAACCTTATTGTTTTTGCAGGCGAAATTCTTGCTACAAGCATTGAAGGTAGCAGCAAGGCAAGCAATGTTGCCGCGAATACGCCCAGATTGATAAGTAAAATATACCAAAGATTTATCTCTACCGGCATTTCGGTGAGATAATAAACGTCAGGATTCAAGTGTAACACGCCGGTCTGTTTCTGAACGATACAGACAGTTATTGCAATTAAATTTCCCCACAATAAAGCCTTGCCGACAATACGGGCTGCGAGATAAAGGAAAATCTTACGGATATTTTCACTGCTCTGTCCAAGTGTTTTTAGTATGCCTATCATGTTTGCTCGCTCAAGGATAATTATCAGCAAACCGGAAATCATAGAAAACCCTGCAACAAGAAACATAAGTACAAAAATAACCAGGGTATTAATGTCAAGTACGTCAAGCCATGCGAAAAGCGATGGGTTAAGTTCCCTGATTGAACGGGTGTAAAACGTGTTCCCTTGCCTGTCTTTGCGTTTATGAAGTTCGGAAAACAACACTTCGTTCGTCACGTCAACTTGCCCGTAATCCTTCACTCTGAGTTCCAGACCGCTTACCATGTCTGAATCCCAAAGGTTAAGCCGCCGAATCTGTTTAATATCTAACAGAATATAAATCTTGTCGTAATCCGCAAAACCTGTACCGTATATCCCAGAAATATTAAACTTGCGGAATCGTACATTCTCGTTATTAATAAAATATGCGATGAAAGAATCGTTTAGTTTCAGGTTCATACTGTTTGCGAACAGCCTTGAGATGAGGACTTCCGTACTTGTCGAATCAGGATTGATATTTGGTATTCTGCCTTCGAGAAGGTTCTGCTGGAAGAAGTCCCAGTTATAATTTTCGTCAACCCCTTTGAATATCATAGCCTGCGAATCATGTTCGGTTTTAACCATCCCTGGCTTGGTAGCAAACCGGTCTATTTGGGTGATATTAGGGAATATTTTAAGAAAACCGTACAGGGTGTCGCTTATACATATCGGATGAGTTTCATAGGAATTATTACTGTCGAAATTACTTATCTGGATATGTGAACCAAAACCGATAACCTTGTTGCGCACTTCTTTCTTGAATCCGTCCACTATTGACACTGATAATAGTATCACCGCCAGTCCAAGCGCCATGCTTACCGTTGCTACACGGACAGCAGGCGGAGAAACACCCTTCTCTCCTCCGTTGTTACGGTAAATTCTGCGTGCAATAAACAGTGGCAATGATATGCTCATAAACAAGATAAATCTTTATCCATATTTTTCCCTGAGTTCATCAGCGCCTTTGCATTTTCCACAGCAGCCTCAGTCAGGTTAGCCCCGCTTAAGATACGGGCTATTTCCGTGATACGTTCATCATCGGTCAATCTTCTGATACGGGTCTCGGTCGACGTGTTATTTTCTTCTTTGTAAACAAGATATTGCGATTCTCCTTTTGCTGCTATTTGCGGCAGGTGACTGATAGCGATTACCTGCATCTTCTGTCCCATATTGCGCAGGATACGAGCCATTTTGTCGGCTGTTTCGCCGGAGACTCCGGTATCTATTTCGTCGAAAATAATTGCAGGAAGAGAAGTAGCGCCTGCAATCAGTGCCTTAATGCCCAGCATTAAACGTGAAATCTCGCCGCCGGAAGCGGTTGAAGCAACGGGACGCAGTTCACTGTTGCGGTTTGCCGAAAACAGGAAAGTCACATCATCAAATCCCGTAATGTCAGGATTCGTTTTTGCGGTAAAGTTGACTGAAAAACGCATGGAAGGCATTCCGAGGACGCTTACTTTATCGACCAACTGTTTTTCAAATGAGATGGCTGTCTTATGGCGGCTTTCAGTCAGCATGGCAGCAAGATTCGCTGTTTCGTTGAACGCCTCTGCCGATGCTTTTTCAAGGCGTTCAAGAGTTTCTTCCGAATGGTCGATAGTGCTTATCTGCTCTGCCAGACTTTTGCGAAGCGCCAGCAGATCCTCTACCGAATCAAGGTGATGTTTTTGTTCCAGAGAATAAATAAGGTCGAGGCGGGCATTGATGTCTTTGAGGTGTTCCGGTTGAAATTCTATACGTTCCTGTCTGGCATCAATGTCAGGCGCAAGGTCTTTCAGGTCGAGATATGCGGATTCTATCCTACCGGCGGCTTCTTCTGCGGCGGGATATATACGACGCAGGTTTTGCATTGCCGACAAAGCCTCTTTCAGGGCGGAAAGAACGCTGTTTTCCTCTGAAGACAGGATTTGCCCTACGTGGAACAGTACTGACTTGATCTCTTCGACATTAAGGAGAATTTTCCGTTCTCCTTCGAGCGCAGTCTCTTCGTCTGTTTTCAGTTTGGCTTCATCGATCTGGTTGAATTGGAATCTTATATAATCTTCTTCTGCCTGCTGTTTCACCATGTCTTCCTTTAATTCGGCGACTTGTTTGTTTAGCAAAATATAATTCTTATATACCTCTGAATACCTGTTTTTCAGATCGCGGTTTTGCGCCAAAACGTCAAGTACCTGTAATTGGAAATGGTTATCAGCCAGAAGCAGATTTTGATGTTGGGAATGAATATCTATCAGGAAAGCGCCGAGTTCGCGCAGGTCGTTCAGCGCAGCCGGACTGTCATTGACGAACGCCCTTGATTTACCGGAAATCCATATTTCGCGGCGCAGGATACATGTTTTCGGATCATATTCGAGACCTTTCTCATTAAAAAACTGTTCCAGGTTATATGACGAAATATCGAAGACGCCTTCAATCAAACATTTGTCGGTACCGCTACGAATATATTTTGCATCGGATCTTGCGCCGAGAATCAGTGACAGTGCGCCGAGGATTATTGATTTTCCTGCGCCGGTTTCACCTGTGATAACGGAAAAGCCGCTCGAAAAATCAATTTCGAGGTTAGAGATAAGTGCGTAGTTCCTAATGGTTAATGATTGAAGCATTGTTCGTTTTCAAAACTGTTTTGTTTGGCTGCAAAATTAATACTATTTCCTTAGAAAACAAAAAACATATTTTTTTCAGAAAAATCTACGAAACCTATTGTCGTTTAAAAATAATGTATTACCTTTGCAGGAAATTTTATACTAATTACAAGTATTTCTATAAGCAAAGTTTTTTCAGGAAATACCGCCAATAATTTGGTGGTGTCAAATATTTTGTTAACACACACACACACACACACACACACACACACACACACACACACACACACACACACACTAGCGCCTATTTATACCTTATTATATTACGCGGGCGTGAGATAATAAAAAAATATTTCATACGCAAGAAAGTTCAGAAATATTTCCTAAAAGAGGGAGTATTTCCGGTAATTTTTTCGGATATGTGGGATAAGGATTACTATGTTCAGTCATTGAGTAACCGCTCACAGTCAAGAAACGACGGTCAACCGTCAAGAAATGACGGTCAACCGTTAAGGAACGACGGTCAGCAGTCAAAAAATGACGGTCAACCGTCAAGGAATGACTGTCAACAGTCACGGAGCAACTGCCAGCAGTCAAAGAGTAACTGTCAACCGTCAAAGAACGACTGCCAGCAGTCAAGGAGCAACTGCCAACAGTCAAGGAACGACTGTCAACAGTCAAGGAACGGCGGTCAACCGTCAAAGAATGACTGCCAACCGTCACGGAGCAACTATCAACAGTCACAAGGTGATTGTCAGTTAGTTAAAGAATTGCAAAGTTATGCATGGTTTCTCGTAACTGTCGATGCAACTAAAGGAACCCCCGGAATACCGGGACTTTACGGCAAGGAGATTTTTAATTTTCCTGCTATTGCCGCGCGGGGTCATACCCGTTATCGGATTACAGTAAGAAACGGTTTTAACAAACTAAAATTAAACAATTATGTCCAAAGATTTTATTCCTGAAGGACAGGAATTGTTCCACAGTTGGGAAAGCAATTTCATGAAAAAGCTGGATGAAATGGGGGCGGAAGAATTGATGCCACCTCCTGAATATCATGCGCTTGTAAAACTTTGGGACGATTATGAAAAGAAGTACGCAGTTGCTGAAGATCCCACAACGAAGACTTCTATCGCCATCCATGCCCGCAACAAGGCGCGGTCGGTGTTTGAGAAGGATTTGAGGCGGATCATCAAAGCCTGCATCATCAACAACTTAAAGGTTACAGATGAACAGCGTAAAGCGCTTGGGTTGCCGATTTACAAGACGACCCACACTCCGTCTCCGGTTGCCAAGACTTTCCCTTGGTCAGAGCCTCTGACGAATTTGCTTCGGCATATTATCGTCGAGTATGGTCAATCGAATAAAGAGCGATCTAAACCGGAAGGTCAACAGGGCGTTGAATTGATCTACGTTCTGTCAGACGTAAAGCCGACGAGTCTCGATCAACTTATTCGCAATGAGAGCGATACCTGTACTCCTGTTTACCTTGAGTTTACGGAGGAAGAGCGCGGCTGTACATTCTGGTACTCTCTGAGATGGGTAAATACCCGTGGCAAAAAAGGTCCATGGGGACCAATCCTTTCAGCGATAGTTCCTTGATTAATTGAAAGATGAAAAAGGAATT
>JAISYU010000064.1 GCA_031269685.1 Dysgonamonadaceae bacterium
GTTATTTCACAAAACTTGATTATTTCGGAATGAATAGGGATAACTTTGTATCGTCCATAATAGACGGAACGCGCAAACTGGTCGCCGATATTGATACACAGCCGGCAACCGTCGTGTAACACGCGAAAACATTCCGACCAGACGAGGTTCAGGTTGTTGATGTAATTTTCGTAACTGTCATTGAATCCGATTTGGTTGTCCGTACCGTAATCTTTCAGTTGCCAGTAAGGCGGAGATGTGATGATCAAATGAACGCTTTTGTCTTTGAGTTCACTCATTTGACGGCTGTCACCGTTGATTATGGTATGCTTTGTGTTCATCCTTTACACTTTTAAGATGCAAAGGTAAAAAATTCTTTTGAAAAAAATGATTATTTCAAAAAAATTTAATAAAAAAGAAAATTTTACATATCCGCTTTATTTTTATTTCTTCCTCCTAACACTCCTCGTGCCTTCACTCGATTTTTCGACTTTGGGCTTAGCAGTTTTTGCAGCAGTCTTATCTGATTTTACTGCAGCGCTCTTTGATGAAGTCTTCTTACCCTTTTGCGCAGTAGCTTTTAATGTATCCGGTTGCACCCAAAGCCGTTTTTCAAAGCCTTGCAACTGGTATTCTATGCTGTCCTGCGCGCGTTGAAGTGCGTCAGGCTCAGATCCAACCTGCTGGGCAAGTGTCAAATTTTTCATGTTAACGGTTTTAATAATGTTACCATGATACATTTTCTTTGCGAAAAAGTCATCAAGGGTGTAGGTCAGGGCATTGTTGAAGTCGGAAGTCATAAGCATGGTCCTTTGAAGATATGGACGCAGTGTCTCATAGGGAATCCAACAGAAATTAGTTTTATGAGTCGTGTTGTCATTATAATCTATGCTGACAATAGTGGGGCAAATGGCTATAACCTGTGAATTAAAGGCGCCTGTAGCGCCATCAAAATACCAGCCCTCTTTAATAAGGTATTCCGTAACGTCTCCTGACGGGACATCTATTTCATCTACGCTGAACGTCTGGCTGTCTCCGCTACCGCTAACGGTAAAAGGTATCTGGTTCTTTTGCAGGATGTCCTCAATCTTTGCACGACCGCTTTCTGACAGGTCAACCTCTCGGTCAGCCTCGTAATTATATACTTCGAGTTTGTTTTCCAGCATCAACCCAAATATAAGCGAAAACAAGTTAACGCGGTCGCCAACAGGACGTACGGGAAATTTCAGCGCGGCATTGTTCGCCGAGTCGAGGTTAATGACTCGGTATATTTCCCTCAGCCAGACTATATGCTGAGGCTCGCGAGAATTTTCTTCGTTACGTATCCTCGCCCTTTCAGTCAGGTCATTTTGCCGCTTTGACTGGGACTGCTGTTGCTGCAAAAGCCGTGCACGCCGGTCTAATGCGTCCGGTTGCGGTTGCTGTACGGAAGATTCCGGCTGATTATCGTCTTCTACAACAGGACGTTGCGGCTGGATAGCCTCTGCAGCTGCCTTTCGCTGGGTAGTCGGTGTCTTTACCTGTGTGCTCTGTTGCCTCCTCTGGTTGCGTATTGACGATTGCCCCTCAATATCAATAACATTGGCGAACACCAGAATAAAAAGTAATAAACTATTTATAAAAAACTTCTTCATAACGAATGAATGTACTTTTTGAAAATTTTGCATTTGGAACGGTTTTTAGTTTTATAGATGTTTTACTTTACAAATAACGGACTATATTCATTTTTATTGCGAAGAATAGTATTTGGTTCATTTTAAAAGATTTTTTTGTACCTTTGCCGGACTTTTTAATTAATGAATTACTTCAAGGATGGAATTTAACGCTAAACAAATTGCCGAGATTCTGAATGGTGATGTGGAAGGAAATGAAACGGTTACAGTTAACTGTTTCGCTAAAATCGAAGAAGGGAAACCCGGCGCGATATCTTTCCTTGCCAATCAAAAATATACACACTTTATATACGATACCAAGTCAAGCATAATCCTGGTAAACAGGGACTTCACTGTCGAAAAACAACTGCCCGAAACCCTTACCCTGATTCGCGTCGAAAATGCCTACACCGCCCTCGCTTCACTTTTAACGATGGTGGAAAAAATGAAACCACGCAAACGTGGCATCTTAAACCCCTGCTATATAAGCGAATCAGCCCAGTATGATGCGGAAGATGTTTACATAGGACCCTTCACATATATCGGCGAAAACGTTGTGCTTGGGAAAAATGTGGCAATTTATCCGCAAGTGTACGTCGGAGATGAAGTGATAATAGGCGATGACACAATAATATATCCGGGAGCCAAGATTTATTCCGGTTGCCAAATCGGTAGCCGGTGCATTATCCACTCAGGAGCTGTAGTCGGCGCCGACGGATTCGGATTCGCCAGGGAAGATGAGATTTTTAAGAAGATACCACAACTTGGTAATGTCATAATTGAAGATGATGTTGAAGTAGGTGCGAATACTACAATTGACAGGGCTGTAATGGATTCGACCATTATCAGGCGTGGAGTGAAACTTGATAACCTGATTCAGGTAGCACACAATGTGGAAATCGGTGAAAATACAGGTATCGCGGCACAAGCAGGAATTTCCGGCTCAACCAAAATAGGACGTAACTGTCTTATAGGAGGTCAGGCAGGGCTTAGCGGGCATATTAAAATAAGCGACAATGTGAACATCGGCGCTCAGGCAGGCATTATAAGTGATATAAAAGAAGGCAGAACTATTCTCGGTTCTCCCGCCATGGATGCCAAAGAATTTTTCCGTTCAAGCCTAATTTTTACCAAATTACCGGAAATGTACCGGCAACTTGGACAATTACAAAAAGAAACCGACAAAAAATAATGAATACAAATCAACATACTCTCAGAGAGAACTTTTCGCTGAAAGGTAAAGGATTACATACCGGACTGAACATTGAAATTACGTTCCGTCCGGCTGAAGTAAATCACGGAATCAAAATCCGCAGAACTGATATAGAAGGGCAGCCCGTAGTTGAAGCGCTCGCTGAAAATGTTAAGGGCACCGAACGAGGTACAGTCCTCTCTAAAAATAATATTCAGATATCAACCGTAGAACATGCAATGGCTGCTCTTTACGCTTACGGTGTGGATAATTGCCTTATCGACGTCAACGCCCCCGAATTTCCTATCCTCGACGGCAGTGCAATAATCTATGTCGAAGAAATAGAACGGGTAGGATTACTTGAGCAGAACGAACCGCGCGATTACTATATCGTAAAAAACAAAATTGAAATCCATGACGAAGAAACAGGCTCCTCAATAATGGTGCTTCCCGATGACAGTTTTGGAGTGAATGTGCATATCTCTTTTGATTCCCTCATTCTTGACAATCAGTATGCTACACTCAATGATCTGAAAAACTTCAAAGAAGAAATTGCCGCCAGCCGTACATTTGTATTTGTGCGCGAACTGGAACTGCTTCTTAAGCACGGACTTATTAAGGGAGGCGACCTTGATAATGCGATTGTGATTTACGAACGTCAAATGAGTCAGGACCGGTTTGACCTGTTAGCCGACACGATAGGCATAAACCATCAGGATGCAACCCAACTCGGATACCTTCAGCACAAACCGCTGACTCACAGCAATGAACCTGCACGACACAAACTATTGGACATTCTCGGTGACATTGCTCTGATTGGCAAACCTATTCTTGGCAGAATTATAGCTAATTGCCCGGGACATAAAATCAACAACAAATTTGCATGCTTTATCCGTAAAGACATCAAACATAACGAAGTACAGTCGCCAATCTATAATCCCAATATTCCGCCCGTACTCGACATTAACCGCGTAAAGGAACTGTTGCCGCATCGTTATCCGTTCCTTTTAGTAGAAAAAGTGATCCATATAGGACCTAAACTAATCGTCGGCGTAAAGAATGTTTCGGTAAACGAGCCGTTCTTTCAGGGACATTTTCCTCAGGAACCGGTTATGCCGGGAGTATTGCTCGTTGAAGCGATGGCGCAGACAGGCGGATTACTCATACTTAATTCGCTTGGTGAAGGATCATACTCTACCTATTTTATGAAAATTGACAACGTAAAATTCCGTCAGAAAGTCATACCGGGAGACACTCTTTTGCTGCGTCTCGAACTTGTGACGGAAGTTAGACGTGGAATAGCCGAAATGAAAGGTTATTGCTTTGTTGGCGAGAAAGTTGTTTGCGAAGCGGAATTTATGGCTCAAATCGTAAAAAATAAACAATAAAAAAGATTATGAATAACACACTGTCAGTGATACACCCGGAAGCACAAATCGGTGTAAACGTAAAAATAAGCCCATTTGTTACAATAGATCGTAATGTGGTTATAGGCGACGGCACGGAAATCTATCCCAACGTCAATATTTTGAGTGGCGCACGTATTGGGAAGAACTGCCGCATCTTTCCCGGCTCGGTTATAGCAGGCATCCCGCAGGACTTGAAATTTTGCGGAGAAGAGACTACAGCCGAAATCGGAGACAATACCACTATCAGGGAATGTGTGACAATCAATCGCGGCACGGCAGCAAAAGGACGCACGGTAGTAGGAAGCAACTGTTTGATAATGGCATATTCGCATATAGCGCACGATTGCATTTTGAAAGACAATATCATACAGGGCAATGCCACGCAATTAGCCGGCGAAGTGGAAATCGGAGACTATGCCATTCTGAGTGGCGGCGTACTTGTGCATCAGTTCTCTAAAATCGGCAAATATGTAATGATACAGGGAGGTTCTCGCCTCGGCAAAGACATTCCGCCCTATATCATAGCCGGTCGCGAACCGATTACTTATTCCGGCATCAACAGCATCGGTCTGCGCAGGCACGGATTTGACAAAGAACACATCTACGCGATACAGGAAATATACCGCATAATCTACCAGTCGGGCATGAACAACAAAGACGCGGTGAAACATATTGAAGATAAGATACCCGACTCGCCGGAAAAAACAGAAATCATCACATTCATCCAAAACTCACAACGGGGAATAGTCAGGGGATACTTAGAATAAGCAAACATGGAACAAGCAAACAATCCATTATTGGAAGAAGAGATAGTAAGAATGTTAAAAACGGTATACGATCCCGAAATACCGGTCAACATCTATGAACTCGGACTCATCTATGGCTTTGAAATTGACGACAACAAGAAAGTAACCATCACCATGACACTGACAGCGCCCGGCTGTCCGGCGGCAGATTTCATTACGGAGGATGTAAAACAGCGCATCGAATCAATCAGCGGCATCAGCGAAGCGGAAATAAAAATCGTCTTTGAGCCGGAATGGCATCAAGGACTGATGAGCGAAGAAGCAAAACTTGAACTCGGATTTTTGTAGCAGTGGTAAAGAAAAACACATATTTTGTGTCTGACATGCACTTTGGCACAGACACTTTCGGCAATTCCGTCGATAGGGAAAAACAATTTGTCCGCTGGCTTGACACAGTACGTGGTGAGATGAAAGCGCTGTATCTTTTAGGAGATATATTTGATTTCTGGTTCGAGTACAAACACGCGGTACCGCAGGGCTTCACGCGCTTTCTCGGAAAAATAGCCGAACTTAGCGACACAGGCATTGAAATTCATTACTTTACCGGTAATCATGACATCTGGATAAGTGACTATCTACCCCGCGAACTCGGAGTAATATTGCACCGTGAACCATTAACGGCAACCATAGACGGCAAAATATTTTATCTTGCACACGGAGACGGATTAGGCGACGATAACCTGTTATTTGGTATAATCAGAAAAATATTTCATAACCATGCTTGCCGGAAACTCTTCAGCCTTATCCACCCTTCATTAGGAATATGGATAGCTCTTAAATGGGCAAAACACAGCAGGATGAAAGAACTCTCGCATCCTGTTCCTTACATGGGAGAAAACAACGAACACCTTGTCAAATATGCCAAAAACTACATCAGGCAATACCCTGAAACGGACTATCTAATCTTCGGGCATCGCCACATAATTCTCGACCTCATGTTGAACCGTAGAAGCCGTATGTTAATCATCGGCGATTGGCTAAAACACTTTTCATACGCAATCTTTGACGGTGAAAACCTTACGCTGGAAGAAAACGGCTAACAGATAGCAAATACAATTTCATATATTGTGTTATTCAACCGGAAGGCATTAAAGTTAGTGCTTCACCTGCCATTATATACTAATCCGGTTATTGTGGAAATTTAGATATAATTATTTTTTTTCAGAAAAATATACTAAACCTATTGTTTATTTAAAAAAAGTACGTATCTTTGCCGCCAATATGAAGACAAAAGTCATATACAGTATCACAAGGAGGGTGCCGAATACGGAAAAGTACTTTACGACGTCAGGCATTGTCGGTTCTAAATCAGAGCAGGATTTGGATATGTCAAATATTTTGTTAACACACACACACACACACACACACACACACACA
>JAISYU010000022.1 GCA_031269685.1 Dysgonamonadaceae bacterium
TGAAAATTAGCACGATATTAGATTGTAATAAAGACATTGCAAAGATATAGCGATTCTAAAAGTTGTGAAATATCATGTTTCGGATGATTTTTTTAAAAAAATAGCGGCGGATTGTTAAATGCAGTATGATAAAAAAGATCAACAGAATGTCAATAAACTTTTTCAGTATGGAATGAATTAAATGTGACTTTGGTTTATAAACGAAAAATATATACCTTTGCAGAATGAATACACCACTCGCAGAACGTATGAGACCGAAAGCGCTGGATGACTACATAGCGCAAACTCATCTCGTGGGGAAAAACAGTGTGCTCCGCAAAATGATCGAGTCATCAAATATATCGTCTTTCATACTCTGGGGACCACCCGGGGTCGGCAAAACAACGCTCGCCCAAATAATCTCAAAAACGCTCGACATCCCTTTCTTTACCCTCAGCGCGGTAAATTCCGGCGTGAAAGACGTGAGAGAAATCTTTGACAAAATCAAATCTAACGCCTTCTTTAACAACGTAAGACCTATACTGTTCATAGACGAAATCCATCGATTCAGTAAATCGCAACAAGATTCGCTTTTGTCCGCCGTCGAGAAGGGAATTGTAACGCTGATCGGCGCAACTACCGAAAACCCTTCATTTGAAGTCATACGACCGCTGCTGTCTCGCTGTCAAGTCTATGTGTTGAAGAGCCTTGCCGAAGAAGATCTTATCCTTCTCATGAATAAAGCCCTGAACGAAGACGTTATTCTGAAAAACAAGAACATTGAAGTAAAAGATACCGCCGCAATTATAAGATTTTCCGGCGGAGATGCAAGAAAACTCCTTAATATCCTCGAACTCGTGGTCGAATCAGACAATAATGACGATACAATTATCATTACTGACGAAAAAGTTATCGACCGATTACAGGAAAATCCCGCAGCATACGACAAAGATGGCGAAATACACTACGATATTATTTCCGCTTTCATAAAATCAATCAGAGGTTCAGACCCAGACGGCGCTATCTACTGGCTGGCGCGGATGGTTGCCGGTGGAGAAGATCCGAAGTTCATTGCCAGACGCTTACTTATCTCCGCAGCGGAAGATATAGGGCTCGCAAATCCAAATGCACTGCTGCTGGCGAACACCTGCTTCGATGCAGTTACGAAGATTGGTTTCCCAGAATGTCGTATAATCCTTGCAGAAACAACTGTTTACCTGGCAACAAGTCCCAAAAGCAATTCTGCTTACATGTCCATCGAAAATGCACTCAAAGAAGTTAACGAATCGGGCAATCTTCCCGTGCCGTTACATCTTCGTAACGCACCGACGCAGTTAATGAAGGATCTTAATTACGGAAAAGGTTACAAATATTCGCATGATTACGAGGGAAATTACGTCAAACAGGAATATCTTCCCGAGGAAATCCTGAATAAAAAGTTCTGGACGCCGCAAAATAACGCGCACGAACAGAAAATTGTTGAATTTATCAAATCACTTGAAAAGATTAACCATTGACGCGGAATAATCATTATCATATTATTTTCCGTACCTTTGCACATTCTTAATACTATATATTATGTTTGGAATCAATGACCCTGGAATTTACATCGCATACCTGTTAGCAGCAGGGTGTCTCTTATTTTCAATCGTTTACGGCATTATTAAGTGGAACGAAAAAGATGAGGAGGACGAACAATGAACACTCTTACACTCGGCGTTATTATAATCGTCTACATATTCTTCGTTGTATATCTCGGCTATCTCGGCTATCGACGAACAAAGTCTTCTACCGATTTCTTACTCGGCGGAAGAAAGACAAATCCTTTTATTATGGCGCTCTCATACGGTGCAACGTTCATCTCAACGTCTGCCATTGTCGGCTTCGGTGGTATTTCTGCCACTTTTGGAATGGGTATTCAGTGGCTTTGCCTGCTAAATATGCTTATGGGAGTCATAATTGCTTTTATTTTCTTTGGAAAACGTACGCGAAAACTCGGCGCAAAGCATAATGCCCACACATTCTCCCAATTACTCGGACTTCACTACGGTTCACGTACCGTACAGGTGTTTATTGCAGCCATTATCTTCATCGGTATGCCACTTTATGCCGCGGTCGTTATGAAAGGCGGCGCGGTGTTTATAGAAGAAGCGTTCGGGATAGACTATAATTTCGCGCTGCTATCATTCACGCTTATCGTTGCCGCCTATGTTATCTCCGGTGGTATTAAAGGTGTGCTTTATACCGATGCGTTGCAAGGAATTATAATGTTCCTGAGCACGTCATTCCTTCTCATGTGGTTCTATAACACGATGGGCTTTGGGTTTTCAGAAGGCAACAGACAACTGTCGGAACTTGCGGCTTCCGTACCGGATAAACTGCGAGCGCTGGGGCATCAAGGCTGGACGGCGATGCCTATGACGGGTTCACCACAATGGTTTACTCTTGTCACATCCCTCATACTCGGCGTAGGAATCGGCTGCCTTGCGCAACCACAACTCGCTGTACGCTTCATGATGGTAGACAGCAACAAACAAATCAGCCGAGGAGTACTGATAGGGTGTATATTTATCTTCTTCACGGTCGGTGTGGTGTACCATATCGGTCCCCTAACGAATCTGTATTTCATAAAACATGACGGATTACTCGCTACTCAGATGACGCCAGACTTGGACAAAATAATACCTCTCTTCATCAGCAGGGCACTCCCTGACTGGTTTGGCGCGGTGTTTATGCTGTGCATACTTTCCGCCGGAATGTCCACATTAAGTTCGCATTTTCACACTATGGGCGCATCTTTGGGTGTAGACATTTTTCCAAGGCTGACGCAAAATTCGGGGAAAAGATCTTCGCTCGGTGTAAGATTCGGCGTGACCTGTGCAATAGTAATAAGTTATATCATTTGTTACACGTTAAGCGCTAACATCATCGCCCGCGGCACGGCACTATTCATGGGAGTCTGTGCGGCGACCTTCCTGCCTGCTTATTTCTGTTCGCTGTATTGGAAAAAGGCTAACCGTACGGGCGCCCTTGCAAGCCTGTGGACGGGTGCTTTGGCAAGTTTCATCTGCATGGTGTTCCTGCACAGAGCAGAAGCCGCGCCGATCGGTATTTGCAAAGCATTGACGGGACGGGATGTTCTGATAGACATATATCCCTGGTTCGCGGTAGACCCGATAGTCTTCGCATTGCCGTTGTCGGTTGTGGCAATGATTGCAGGAACTTATCTTGGGAAAAGGAAATAGAAAATCTCCTTCAGGCGCGCTTTCACATCCTCAAGGGAGACGCTTGTACGTAGTTCCTTTTCCATGGAAGTAACACCCCTGTCGGTAAACCCGCAGGGGTTTATCAGGTTGAAATATTCGAGATCTACGTTTACGTTAAGAGAAAGCCCGTGCATTGTGATATAACGGCTGCTTTTTATGCCTACGGCGCTGATTTTGCGGACTTTTGCCGGATTATCCGTATCAAGCCACACGCCACTCGCTCCATTAAGACGTTCTCCCTTGATGCCATACCCGTCAAGCAGAAGAATAACAACCTCTTCCAGGCGGAAGACATACTCTTTCAGACCAATCCCAAACTGTTCAAGGTCGAAGACGGGATAACACACAAGTTGCCCCGGACCGTGATAAGTAATATCTCCGCCGCGGTTTGTGCGCAGACATTCGACCCCAATATCCCGCAGATACGCCTCATCAAAGAGCATATTCGCCGCCTTCCCATGTTTACCTAAGGTAATGACATGCGGATGTTCGCAAAACACAAGCGTATTAACCGCCGGTAGCCCGGAATTTTTCCTTTCAAGGGCGCTGTCGAAGAGACCTTTTTGCCGTTCAAAGGCAACACTGTACGGGGTTAATCCCCAGTCTTCCAAAATAATTTCGGATAGCATAAGATTATAATTGTTTAAAACAAGCCGACGCAAAGGTACGTTATTTTTTCCGATTCAACGTTGCGGTTCAACCATACGTAAATACAAAATAATCCCACGCCTTTAACTTGCTGCTAACGGCGCGGGATTATCCGTATTCTGTTTCTACATTTCTATGCGGTCAACGCCCTACTTATGCGCCCTGCGGTACTCTTCAGCCTGGTAGATACACCACGCAAAAGCGTTAGCGGTGAACAATGCGTTGTAAACCCTCGTTCCAGCGGTAAGGAAATTATAGCGGTAATCGGGATAATTATTATATGTCCGCCCGTTTATTACTTTTGTTTTCAAAACGAATGGACAGTAAACAGTGGTATTATCCCAATAATCTCTTTCCCTGGCAGAGTTAAATCCCCCGTCACCAATGAATATGAAAGGCAGCTCGCGGTGCCGGAAGACGGTTGCCGCGGTCGCAGGTCGCGTCGTATTACCTACTTCCCTTGCTCCTGAATATATTACAATTTCATCAAGTGGTAGATTAGTAATATAACTTGTAAGTGATGCGTCTTCCCCCCAGAATCGCCCAACTATATCGGCGAAGGGTCCTTTAAGGATCGGGTCATCATCCTTGCAAAAATACGGTTTCATCTCGAAGCTCTGGTTAGATATGTCAAATCCAAGTGCATAGCGGGAGCCTGCTGGAGCGCCCGCGGCAGCACCTATGTTATCGACGCCGAACATCAGTTTCAGGAAATTTTTGTTCGATGTATCTGCTTCCGAACAAATCATCAATATCCCTCCGGTTTTCACGAAGTCTACTAACTTTTGACACCTTGCTAAGTCGTCTGAATTTCCATCCCTGTAATATTCGGTGCTATACCCTATCATGAATACATCTACCTTGGGGCTACCTGCATTACCCTGCAACAGTCCTTCCAGCTTTGATGCACTTATGTTATGCCACGTGGTAGTTTCCAATGCAATAATATCCCTGTTATCGTCAGTCCACCCGTTGGGATTAGAGGATGATATGAAGTTTGCATCCCATTCAGCGCCTTGATTATTAAATCCCGCAAACTTAACGATTGACCACTGGTTATGCCCGAAATTATCCTTGTCGGTCAGCATTGTATTTAGGTTGCTCTTTGGGGATTTGGTATCTACAATACCGGCATTGTAGGCATACAGCGGCTGGGTTATATTTCCCAGCGTCATAAGCCTCTTCCTTGGTATAAGCATCAATAATGTAGTGGCGCAAGATGCCGTAGATTTCGCACTGTTACTTGTGATTGTAAAAACTTTGTCTTCAAGACCGCGTGGAGTACCGAAACCGGTGAGATAAACGTCCTGCGTAGGTGTGGTTGTAAGCAGCGCACTGCCTTTGAAATATATACCGTCAACCTCATTAGTCTCAAGGTCGGCGGTAGCCCCTACTGCGTCGGGATCAACGTTGAGGCGGACCTTAATCCTGTGCGGACCGTGTTCGGGTACCGTATTGAGCTGCTCATCCTCAAAGTACTTACCCTCGATAACCGTACCGCTACAGTCGATAGTAAAGTTACGAGGCGTACTCATATCCCTGACGGTAATATCAAAATTACATTCGCCTTCGCCTCCGCTGACGGTAAGCGTAAAATGATCCACCTGATAGTCAACAGGCAATCCTGTACCGGGAATTGTGAGCGAAAAACTCCCCTCTGAATAGAAGTTACCGAACTGTTCAAAAAAATACCCATTGTCAGGCTCCGAGGTCGCGACAATCGAATAGGCGCCAGCCCTGGTAACAGTTACAGTGCCAATCTTAAGGTAATTGGAATTGTCGAGCGACACCCCGTTCCCGTAGGTGCCGCGGACGTCTATCGAACCGCACTCCACTGAAAACTGCGCCTGCTGCGATCCTTTCTGCAACGGGGACCATTTTTCGCTATCCCAATAGTAGATACCAGGGGCAAGGTTATTGTTTTCGTTATCAGTCACGTTGAAGACCGTTAAACCCTTATGGGCAAGCCTGACAGCCTCCGAAAGAGTCTTTGCCACCTCCACTTCGTACATCGGCGAAAGTAGCGTATCGCTTACCAGCGCCACTCGGGGCAGCGACAATCCTCTGTCAGCGTTGGCTCCCCCCGCAGATGCCGCGTCGGGAATGGTCTTCACCTGCAATAACGCCCCATTAACGCTCTGTTCGGTTGAGCCTACCGTTACCTGCGCCATTGCACAGGTAAAATTTGATGCAATGATAATCACTGCGCTAAGAAAATACTTCTTCATTACTTTGTTGTTTTAAATTAAGGAAAAATTTATATATGGTTAAATGTATGTCAAATAAATATATACACACTTTTGGTGTAATGTTTCGGATTTTCTGTAGATGTCCACGGAAAATCTGTGGAAGGTTAAATGTGACCATAACTATTGTATTTTGTTGTTTATTTCTTTTTCCTGAAAAACCACTGTCACTTGGAAAGTGACAAACAGTTCAACCCGTACCGAAGTGTTCACCGGTATAAAAAGACCCAAAAACGGACATCTTGGGTTAAGATATGTATATTGAGGATGAATTTTATTACAGTGACGGCAATAAAAAGGGCTATTCCAAGTTCAATGAGGAATTTGGAAGTATAAATTTTCGTCATTTTCCTATATAGGATACAACAAAAAATGATCTATATTTGCTTTTTAGAGGAAAAAAAGCGTGACGGTATTGTTGTTTATCAAAAAAATATTATTACCTTTGCCGCAGAATTAAAAAAGTACTATTTGTTCCACTGTCACTTTCCAAGTGACGACTAACACGAGAAACAAAGGTATCAGCCTATTCAAACGGCGACCGACACAGACTTCCGCTTATATCTCACTCCTCTGTCCAATGCAAACATACCGGCTATCCTGTTGCCTGCCTTGGCAACCTCGCCGGAATCCAGATGATTCAGGTAGATCTGTGTGGTTTTCTCACTCTGGTGACCTAATGCCGAACTGACAACCGTCAACGATTCGCCGTTATTCTGCGCAAACGAAGCCCATGAATGGCGTGCTACGTGGAACGAAATGTGCCGTTCAATGCCTGCCCTCTTCGATGCGGATTTCAGCTTGCGATTCATGGAGGATAATGCGGCACAATACTGCAAATATTCGCTTCGGTGATCGCATGACGGGTTTACAAAGGGGAAAAAATAAGGGGAATCGGGTGATGACCCGCGATAAAAATCCATTATTGCAGCCGCCTCACTGTTAATAAAAACTACAACGTCTTTTCCCGTCTTACGCCTGCGGTAAACGATCTTATTGCCGTAGATATTACTCTTTTTGAGGAAATAAGCGTCGGCAAACGACATTCCCTGTGCATGAAAGCAGAACATAAACATCCGCAACGCATCGCTTTTTCCGGCAATGTATTTGTTTTCCACCGTTCGTGCTCTTGCTTTCAGCTTTTCTGCGCGTGTTTTGTGTACAATCTCGGTTTTCAGTGCAAGTTTCCTCATCTCTCCCTCGTTCAGCGACCGCTTTGCCGTCTGCGCTATACCGGTATAAACTTCCGCAAAAGGGTTTCCTTCAGGCGGCGCAGTTAACCCCGCCGATACCGCACGGTTATTGATAGCCCGCATGTTACGCATGTAGAAAGATACGGTGTTCTGTGCAAGCTTTTTGTCTTTAAGCCACCGCTCATAGCGTTTAATTTGCTCTGCTACAATGTCTGAAAACCTCGGCGGGCGACCAAGGAACAACTCTAACGACCTTAATGCGGTTAAATAAGCTCTCGCCGTCCGCATCTGCTCGTTTCCTTCCATTTTCCTGGAGATCTCCTCCACAAACGGCTTCATCTGTCTCTTTGATTTATTCATACATCAATGTTTTATTATGAAATAATGTGAATTTGCGCAATATACAACTTTTTTGTTGGATGTGATGTTGTTTTTTCTATAAATTAATATTACCTTTGCAGCCCGTTAATCAAATATAAACTCCAAATGGCTTTACAGTGCGGTATTGTAGGGTTGCCGAACGTAGGTAAATCAACCCTTTTCAACTGCCTTTCAAACGCAAAGGCGCAAGTAGCTAATTTCCCCTTTTGTACGATCGAACCAAATGTAGGTGTAATAACAGTTCCCGACGAACGGCTTAATAAGCTTGCAGAACTCGTACATCCACAGAAAATAGTTCCCACAACGGTTGAAATAGTCGATATAGCGGGATTGGTGAAAGGAGCGAGCAACGGAGAAGGACTCGGAAACAAGTTCCTCGCAAACATACGTGAGACGGATGCAATACTGCACGTCCTGCGATGCTTCCAAGATGATAACGTTATCCACGTCGACGGCTCAGTCAACCCCGTAAGGGACAGGGAAATCATTGACTGCGAGATGAAGCTCAAAGACCTTGAAACAGTTGAATCAAGAATCGGCAAAGTACAGAAACAAGCGCTAACAGGTGGCGACAAACAAGCAAGACTCATCTACGAAGTACTGTTGAAACTGAAAGAAGCTCTCGAACAGGGTAAACCGGCACGTAGCGTAAAATTCAATACAAAAGACGAAGAGAATGCACTACGCGACCTGTTCCTTATAACCTCCAAACCTGTACTCTATGTATGCAATGTGGACGAAGCATCCGCAGTAAAAGGCAACACTCTCGTCGAAGAGGTTCGAACGGCAATCAGTGACGAAAATGCCGGGCTGCTGGTAGTCTCCGCAAAAATAGAATCTGAGATCGCAGAACTGGAAACCTTTGAAGAACGTGAGATGTTCCTCTCCGAGATTGGCTTGGAAGAATCAGGCGTCAACCGCCTCATCAAAGCAGCGTACAATCTCCTCAACCTCGAAACCTTCCTCACTGCCGGTCCACAGGAAGTTCGCGCCTGGACTTACAGGCAGGGAAACAAAGCGCCCCAGTGTGCGGGAGTAATACATACCGACTTTGAGAAAGGCTTCATACGCGCCGAAGTAATCAAGTACAGTGACTATATCGCATTCGGTTCGGAAAATGCATGCAGGGAAGCAGGGAAGATATATATCGAGGGAAAAGAATACACAGTGCAGGATGGCGACATAATGCACTTCAGGTTTAATGTATAAAAAATAAGCGGTAAAATCGCCCTGAAAACAAAAGAAAAAATAAACCATAAAAAAGATAATAAACCCCTATAAATAAAGGAATTTACAGAAATCAATAAAAGCATAAAGCAGTACAAAAGTTTCCGATGTATTGCTTTTTTTGTGTCCATTTTTGTTACTCGTTTGTTACTCGTAGGGGTAAAATTTTGTTACTCGTTGCTAAAATGCAGAAATATTACGTTACTCAATCATTTAATACGCTAATTATACGACATCTGCATACAAAATGATTAAAAGCAAACTATTTTCTTTTTTTCCTTTGTTATGTTATTTTTTTGTTATACCTTTGCAGTCGGTAACAAACTTTAAATTTTAAAAGAAATGAGTAGTAAAAAATTTATCAAAGTAAAAGAGCCGATTAAGATACGTTTCAAAAAAATTGCAAACGGCAACAAGTCGGTTTATTTGGCACATTGGAACGGCGACAAATGGGAATATGAATTTTTGAAAGATTTGTATATTGTCCCCGACTGCAATAACCCTATTTTAAAAGCCAAAAATGAGCAAACGTTACAACTTGCCAAAGCAATACAGGCACAGCGTATTGTAGAGCTGCAAAACAATGCTCACGGCTTTTCAAACAGCGGCGGCAAATCAAAAATCAATCTTATTGACTACATTAAGAATTTAGCAGAAAAAAAGCGTATGCAGTCAGGACGGAAACGCGGCACGTTTCAAAGTTATAATTCCTTGATTTTCCACTTGACTAATTACACAGGCGACAAAACTACTTTTAAGCAGGTAGATAAAGCATTTTGTCTGGGTTTTATTGACTATCTGAAAACCGCCACAAACAACAATAAAGGCAATGAGAGCAAGCCGTTGAATGTAAATACTCAACTTACCTATATGAAAATGTTTGAAACGGTTATTTATGCTGCAATGATTGATGAGGTTATTAACGTCAATCCGTTTAAGCAAATTAAACCTGAGAACAAGCCCAAAAATCAGAAATTAATTATCTTACCATTGACGAGGTTAAAGCGTTGAAAAATACAGAATGTTTTAACGATAAAATAAAGCAGGCATTTTTATTCAGTTGTTATACAGGGTTAAGACTTTCAGACGTTAAGGACTTGACGTGGGGAAAACTGCAAAAAGACAACAACGGCGGGCTTTTTATTAACTACATTCAAAAGAAAACCAAAAAACAACAATATTTACCTATTCCACAGAAAGCAGTTGAATTTTTGCCCGACAAAGCAAGTGCAAAAGATACCGACACTGTTTTTGACTTACCAAGCGGAAACTACATAAACATTCAATTAAAGCAGTGGGCTTTTTTGGCAAAGATAACCAAAAATTTAAGTTTTCACGTAGCCCGCCATTCATACGCTACCATTCTTTTGAGTTTGGGCGCGGGTATTGAAACAATCAGTAAGAATTTGGGACACTCTGAAATAAAAACCACACAATCCCATTATGCAGCAATAGAAAACAAGTTGCAGAGGGCGTCGGTTAATTTGCTTGATAAACTTTAAAATTTTGAAAATATGAATACAGAACTCCAAAACACGTTGGCACAAGCCGACAAATTAAAGGCACGTTTGCAGACAGTCCGCCCGCTTAACGTTGAGGTGTTGAAAAAAATACAAGCCGCCTTTGAAATGGAATATACCTTTGAGAGCAATAAAATTGAGGGCAATACGCTCACTTTGCAGGAAACCGCGCTTGTTGTCAGCGAGGGCGTTACAATCGGCGGCAAGAGTATGAGAGAGCATTTAGAGGCGATTAACCACGCCCAAGCCGTTGAATATATCAAAGAAATTGCAAACAATGATATTGATATTACCGAGCGGACAATCAGGGAAATACACGCCCTTATTTTGCACGGTATTAACAAAGAGCAGGCAGGCAAATACCGCGATGTGCCTGTTATGATTGTCGGCAGCCGCCACACGCCGCCACAACCCTACTTGATACAGCCACAAATGGAAAAATTTATCATTGACTGCAAAGCAATGGAAACAGACGGCACACACCCGATTATTGTAGCCGCGTTTCTGCACAATAAATTGGTAGAAATACACCCTTTTATTGACGGCAACGGCAGGACAAGCCGCCTTTTAATGAATTTGTATTTACTTTCAAAAGGTTATACCATTACAAGCCTAAAAGCCGACAACGAGGCAAAACAGGCGTATTATACGGCATTGGAAACGAGCCACACAGAGAGCAACGCCGAGCCGTTCCGTTTGCTTGTGGCAAAGGCGGTTTGTCAATCAATGGAAAAGTATTTGGAAATAATTGAAAGTTAGACGGTTTAACAGATTAAATTTTTGAACTATGGAAAATATAAATAAACTTGAAAAATTGGTCGCCGACTATGTGCAGGCATCACGCGGGCAGGTGGATATGAAAAAATTCACCTGTTATGCCATTACCTATCACAGCACGGCAATAGAAGGCAGCACTTTGACAGAAGGGCAAGTTTACGACTTGCTCGACCAGGATATACCCGCCAAAAACAAGCCGTTTTCAGAGCAACAAATGGTAATCGACCATCAAAAAGCGCTTATTTATACCCTCAACAGGGCAAATGAAAAACAGCCGCTAACAGAGCAGTTAATAAAAGAAATCGGCGGTATGGTAATCAGGAACACGGGCAGCATTTACAACACGGTATTGGGCGTGTTTGATAGTACCAAAGGCGACTATCGGCTTGTAAATGTTCACGCGGGGGCGCGGACGTTCCCAAATTACAGCAAAGTCCCCGACCTTATGAAATCTTTTGTTGAGGCGACAAACAGGCGGATTGCAGAAGCAAAAACATTTCAGCAAAAATGTGAGGCGGCTTTTTATGCACACTTTCAATTTGTGAGCATACATCCTTTTGCAGACGGCAATGGACGTACAAGCCGGTTGATTATGAATTACCTTTTAGCGGCGTTTGATTTGCCTGTTTTCTATGTGTATAAAAGTAGCCGTATTTCCTACATTCAGGCGTTGGAAAAAGCGCGTGAAACGGACAATTTACAGCCTTTTTACAGTTTTATGTTTGGGCAATACAAAAAGTTTTTGGAAAAGGAAATAAAAGCGGTTTAACTGACTGACTTGTTACTGTTGCAACAAAAAGCAGAAAAAATATAAAAAAGAAAATAATATGGACTACAAAAAACTAATCATAGACGGTTATAACGGACAGCGCACAACGCGGCTTGCTAGTTACTTTTTCCTTGAAACACAAAAAGCAGTAGAGAGAAAAGAGGCGAAAACGCACAAGGATTTTTTTGAAAGTTGCAAAGTAGTAATCAATGACTACAAAACAGAAATTGAAAAAAAATATCAAAAACGCTTACACGAGAACGATTGGGTATTGAATAGTATCTATCAGGGCAGGGGTGTGAATTTTGACGGCGAGATAGTTACCGATCTAAACGATGAAAGGATAAAAGACACCATAAAAAACATAACGGAAGAAAAAAGGTATGTTGAAGGGCGTGATTACAAAAATGATAGAACGGAATGGCTTTGCATACTTGATAAAAACGGCAATATTAGTGATAATTTTTTGGAGCGAGTATACAAATTTGATTACCCTGAACTTATATCAATAGAAAACGGCTTATTACAAGCTGAACAGGAACTAATCCCGACCGCTGCCCCCGACAGCACAAAATCGGTTCAACAAATAACCCTGCCCGACAATCTTTTGCAGGCATTAGAGCAAGCGGGATTTATTGAAAACGCAAAGGCAAACCCTTTGCAGTGGAATATTCAAAAAGTGTCTTTGTGTGCTTATTTTGTTGATTGTTATTTTGCTGGAAGCAACCCCAACGACTTGTGGAAAGTCGGGGAAATACTGTTTAATGTTAAGAATTTGAGGCAAGCAAAATACAGATATACAGGAAATAAAAAGACATATGGCAAACCAAAAGGTTATGAAATCATAGACACCATTTTGGATAAAAAATAACCGCCGCTTTATTCAACAAAAACCATTTACAACCTACTACTGTAACGTTACAGTAGTGGGTTGTATATTTTTTGCCTTTCCTTTGCTCTCTAATTTTGCACTGTCTAAAACAACGGCAATATACCTAACCGTTGAGGCGGGCGAGAGTGGTATTCTCTGAACGCTGACAAAATTTTAATTCTAAACAATAAATGACAGAATTAAATTTTGACATTAAAAGCGAGTTGCAGGAAATTAAGCAACTCACATTATTAGGGGCAAAACAAGCCCTCACAATGAGCGAGGCGGCATTGCTAACAGGGCTGTCCAAATCGTGCCTCTATAAAAAAGTGTGTTACAAGGAGATACCACACTACAAGAGCAACGGCGGCAAACTTACTTACTTTGACAAAGACGAGTTAAACGCCTGGATGCTGAAACACCGCGTTAAAACCGTCGAGGAGTTAGAAACAGAGGCGGCGACATACATTGTTACCGGCAAAAGCAGAAAGGGGGTAAAAAATGTTTAGTTGTTATCTAAAAATGGAACGCCGCCAAAGCGTAAAAAAAGATGGCACAGAGAGCAAAACGCCCCGATATGTAGTAATAACACAAGCGGGATATTTTAAGCCCTTAAACACGCTTAAAAACGCTCAAAATGAAATTGTGATGTATTACCAGCGTAACGATAAGTGCAACCCAAACAGCACAGCGGAAACGCGGCTACAATGCAAAGGCAGTATAAATTTTAGCAGCGTGTATTTGGAAAACCTGAAAATTGGGGAAACGCTAATCGGGTACGGCGAGCCGCCACAAACAAAAGAATTAGGCGGGAAAAAGAAACAGCAGAACCCATTTTTTGACAATCGGGCGGACGGTTATTTGTTTGTTGTGTCCCCCGACTTGAAAACGATTGAAATTTTAGTTGTTCCACAAGGCAGGCTGTTGATACGCGGGCACGCTGCAAAGTTGGCGGACGGACAATTAAACGAGGCGTTGAACGAGTTACGGAAATCGGCAAAATGGGAATAACTCCAAAAGCCCCATTTCCCTAATTAATAAGTTGTAAATGTAACAGGATTCTTGTAACAATAGTATGTTTGACACTGTTAATTTTTGGATAGGTAGAGTTGAGTTGTCGGGGGCAAGTCCTTTTGACACTCAACGCTATTTATCCCCCGATATAACAGAACGGCAAAACAAGAACGGTTACAGTTGTACCGGCAACGTTGGTGACTATACGGTTAATATAGCAGAAAACGGAATATCGCTGAAAGGCAGTTTAGCAAAAAATTACTTTGGCGACAACCTGCATACTTTGACACGGCGGGACACCAAACAGGCGATTGAGGAATTAAGCGACCGTTTGCATTTGGATTTGGGAACGGCAAAGGTTACACGATTGGATGTTTCAACGGTTATCCCAACCAAACGCCCGCCCGCCGACTATTACAGTCATTTGGGAAACAAGCCCTATTTTGAGCGGCTGCAATCCACGTCGGACACACTTTATTACAACAACCACCAGCGGCAAATTATCTTTTACGATAAAACCAAAGAGGCAGCGACAAAAGATGTGCAAATACCGGATATTTTGCAAAACAGCAACCTGTTGAGGTATGAATTACGATACACAAAACGCCTCAACAGGCAGTTGAACGCCGTTTTGACGGCTGCAAAGTTGTACGATGTGGATTTTTACCGCTCCGTTATTAAAAGTTGGCACACTGAATTTAAAACAATACAGAAACTCAAAAATCAAAGTTTTATGATAGACAATATCAAAACGACAGGAGAGGCGGAAAAGGCTTTGTTTACCGCTTTATTGCAGGAAAAGGGACAAAGCGTTATTGATGAATTTTTGGCGGAGCTGAAAGCAAAAAACGTGTTTAAAGACCCGCCAAGGTATTCAGAACTGAAAAAGAAATTGAACACGATTTTACAAGCCCCCAAAGGCGAGCAAAGCGACTTAATGCAGGAACTTGAAACGGCAATCTTTGACATAGCGAGATATGCACGGTAAAGCCCCATTTCCCTAATTAGTAAGTTGTAAATATTACAGGATTTTTGTAACATTCATTGTAAAATAGATTGAAGTAGGAACAATATGAGAGTGAAATTTTACAGGTAACGGAACGGCGTATTTTTATACGTTTATTAACGTGTTTCAGGCTACCAAATGAAATAAAGCGTGCAAACAACACGTAATCTACACGTAATAACGTCATAGATGAATACAGCAATTATCATAAATGACTGTTGATATTAGTTTTTACCGCTATCAATTTTTTTGTTAGTTTTCCTATAAAATTATCCAAAACAAACGGTATAAATAAAAAATATTGTTCTTTTAAAAATTATAGTTACCTTTGTCCTTGAAAAGCCCGCCCAAGAATAGCAATAAAAGGCTGTTTTGTTACTCGTTTGTTACCGCTTGCTTGTAAACAGCGGGCTTTTTATTTGAATATCAATTTATTACAATGCATAGTTTGCTTTTAATGTATAAAAACAAGACAATGAAAATCAATGAACACTACACCGAAATCGGTAACAACTACCTCTTCGCCGAGATTGCCAAGAGAGTAAGAGAGTACAAGGCAAAAGAACCCGGCAAACAGGTTATCAGCCTTGGGATAGGAGATATTACGCAACCCATAGCGCCTGCTGTAATCGAAGCCATTCACCGCGCAACCGACGAAATGACCGACACCAGTACCCTTCGCGGATACTCACCCGACAGCGGATACGACTTTCTCGTACAGGCTATCCTGAAGCATGAATTCACTGACCGAGGTATTCATGTCGAAGCCGACGAAATCATCGTCAGCGACGGCGCAAAGAGCGATACAGGCAACATCGGCGACATCCTCTCTCCAGATAATACAGTAGCCATCACCGACCCTGCCTACCCTGTTTACGTTGACACCAGCATCATGGCAGGACGCAGAATAGAACTCCTTCCATGCACACCCGCTAACGGATTCCTGCCCTCCTTCCCAAAACAGAAAACAGACGTGATATACCTCTGCTACCCAAACAACCCAACCGGAACTGCGCTAACCCGCGGACAACTGAAAACATGGGTTGACTACGCCATCACCAACCGCTCTCTGATACTTTTCGACGCCGCCTACGAAGCATTCATTTCACAGCAGGACGTCCCTCACAGCATCTTCGAGATAGAAGGCGCACGGCAAGTAGCCATTGAGTTCCGCAGTTTCTCTAAAACAGCAGGCTTCACCGGCTTGCGATGCGGATACACCGTCGTCCCGAAAGACCTCACCGCAGAGACATCAAAAGGCGAGAAAATCTCCCTCAACGCACTCTGGAAACGCAGACAATCAACCAAGTTCAATGGAACGGCATACATTATCCAGCGCGGCGCAGAAGCGGTATATACCCCCGAAGGACAACGGCAAACCCGCGAAACTATCGCCTATTACATGCACAATGCAGGTATAATACGGGATGCTCTCGAAAGCGCAGGGTTAATCTGCTACGGGGGAATAAACGCTCCTTACATCTGGTGCCGTACGCCCGACGGTCTAACATCCTGGCAATTCTTCGACCTACTCCTCGACCGCGTACAAGTTGTCGGCACACCAGGCTCCGGCTTCGGACCTTCCGGCGAAGGCTTCTTCCGCTTCACTGCATTCGGTAAACGGGAGGACACGCTTGAGGCTGTCAGTAGAATCAAGTCTCTACTGTAAACACTTAAGAACTATTAAGGTTGTGTGTTGATTTTCCAATTAGCTAATGTCGAACGTCGTTTTCCTGTATTCAATTATTTAGTTAGCCATTTCCGAGATGAACTTGATTCTAACTAAGCGGATTTCTTCTTCAGAGTATTCGTTACCGAATTTATCGATTGCAGGTTCTATATCGTCGGTTTCCGATTCCTTAAAATATTGATATATTTCTTCTATGTGATCTTTATCTAGGATTTCTCTAAGGTAGTAGTCGATATTAATTTTCGTTCCTGAATAGACTATCGTTTCCATTTCTTCGAGCAGTTCTTCCGACTCCAATCCTTTGCTTACTGCTATGTCGTCAAGAGTTACTTTACGGTCGATGCTTTGGACGATGTCAATCTTGAGTTTGGATTTGTTTGGAAGTGTTCGGAAACGGAGATCTTCCGGTCGTTCTATTTCGTTCTCATTGACATGCCGTTTGATTAATTCTACAAATTCTTTACCGAACTTTTTTGCTTTGCCTGCACCGACACCGGGAACGTTTTGCAGCTCTTCGATCGTAATTGGATACGTCGTTGCCATCGCTTCGAGTGATGTGTCTTGAAAGACTGTCCACGGCGGACAGGAGTGCTTTTTGGCTATATTCTTCCTAAGATCCTTCATCATCTTGAACAGCGCTTCGTCGCCTGCGCCGCCGCCTTTCATCTGTGTTTCGCTCGGTCCTTCATAGTCATCGAAATCGTTGTCTTTGGTGACCTTAAACGATGTCGGATTTGCGAGATACTTCCTTCCTGAAGGGGTTATCCTCAATAATCCGTAATTCTCGATATCTTTATCAAGGTAGCCGCTTATCAGAGCCTGACGAATGACGGCACTCCACATTTTTTCGTCTTCGTCTTTGCCGATTCCGAAAGTATCGAGTTCTTTGTGTTCGTAGGAAATTATTTCCGATGTTTCTTTTCCTTGCAGGATGTTGATGATATGTTCGGCTTTGAACCTGCCGTTGAGTAGTTCAACCGTTTCGAGAACGGATATTAATAATTCTTTTGCTTCCACTTGTATTTTGGGATTGAGACAATTATCACAGCTACCGCAGTTGTCTTGTGTATATTCTTCGCCGAAATAATGGAGAAGGACTTTACGGCGGCAGACTGTAGTTTCTGAGTATGCCTTGGTTTCTTCGAGGAGTAGCTTGCCTGTTTCCTGTTCGGAAATGGGTTTGCCCTGCATGAATCTTTCTAATCTGTGTAAATCTTTATTGGAGAAAAATGCTATACATTTGCCTTCTCCTCCATCACGACCGGCGCGGCCGGTTTCCTGATAGTAGCCTTCGAGGCTCTTTGGTATGTCGTAATGTATCACGTATCGCACGTCAGGCTTATCGATACCCATACCGAATGCAATCGTGGCAACTATTACTTCCGCTTCTTCCATGAGGAAGGAGTCCTGATGCTGGGAGCGGGTGTGAGAATCCATTCCTGCATGATAGGCTAATGCGTTGATGCCGTTAGCCCTGAGTATTTCGGCTAAGTTTTCCACTTGCCTGCGCGACAGACAATAGATTATGCCTGATTTGCCTTCATTTCCTTTTATGTATCTGACTATTTCCTTTTCTATGTCTTTGTTTTTCTGACGGACTTCATAATAGAGGTTTGGTCGGTTGAAGGATGATTTGAAGACGGCAGCATCCATCATTCCGAGGTTTTTCTGAATATCTTGCTGTACTTTCGGGGTAGCGGTGGCTGTTAATGCGATAATTGTACGGCGGGATATTTCGTTTATTATCGGTCTGATCCGACGGTATTCCGGTCGGAAATCATGACCCCATTCCGAGATACAGTGGGCTTCGTCAATAGCATAGAACGATACCGGTACTTGCCGTAGAAATTCTATGTTTTCTTCTTTTGTGAGCGATTCTGGTGCGACGTAGAGCAGTTTGGTTACGCCGGAACGAATATCGTTCCTTACCTTATCTATCTGTGCTTTGGTTAGCGAGGAGTTAATAAAATGTGCTATATCGTTTCCCTCGCTGTAATTCCTCATTGCATCGACCTGATTCTTCATCAGAGCGATAAGTGGAGAAATGACGATAGCCGTCCCGTCCATAATGAGGGCGGGCAACTGGTAACATAACGATTTTCCGCCGCCTGTCGGCATCAGTACGAATGTGTCCCTGCCATCGAAAATACTGCGTATCACCGCTTCCTGATTCCCTTTGAAGGTGTCGAATCCGAAGTGTTTTTTCAGTTGTTCAGTTAAAAAATCCCTGTTCCACATACTTTATTTTATCGTAGCGTATAGCAAAGTTATAACATTGTTCTGGAATAATCCAAATTTCTCTATGCTTTTTACCGAAAGTAAGGGGTTTTTCATAAATATAGCTTGATATATACCGGTAATTAGCGACTGATTAGTTTCTGATTATTTCCTGCTTATCATTCCGTGATCTATTTCAACATGTCCTTCCTGCGCAAGTAGTCTTACTGCCTCGATGACCTGTTCCCTGTTATATCCCGTCGAGTCGGTGATTTCTTCGACAGTGAGTTTCTTTGATTCCAGGATATGTAGTATTGTTTCGATCATGCTGCTTTGATCGGCGATAGGGGTTTTGTTGTGACCTTTAGCGAGACAGGCATCGCATATCCCGCAATCGTGCACGTCCTTTTCGCCGAGATATTGCAAAAGGAACTTGCTGCGACATTCTGTACGCATGTCACCGTATTCGATAACCTTGTCTATCCGTTTGGCGAGTCGGTCACGCCGCTGTTCGTACACTGTATTTGGTATTGTGATGTATCGTATTTCCACGCGGTCTTGGAGGTAGTATATAGTAGGCACTCGTTGGGTGGGAATGTAGTGCACGATATTCTGTTTGGAAAGTGTTTTCAGTGTTTCGTAAACCAGTTCCGGCGAGAGTCCGGCTCGTTGAGCGACGAGTTCTTCTTCTATGTGGACATAGTCTGAGAAGAATCCGGTGTATGATCGCAGCAGTATTGTTAACAGCCTGTCTGTTTCGGGAGAGAAGTGCGTATAGTTGTATAGGTCGTCTTTGGTGCATGTTATCATCAGCCGCGACTGTTTTTCGGAGTCTTCGACGTATTCGATATACCCTGACAGGTCGAGGATCTTTATTGCGTTATACACTTTGGTCATATTGTAATGGTATGCTTTGCAGAACTTTTCAAGGTGAAAGTTATGCCCCGAATTGGCGCCTTCGCCGACCGGTATCTGGAAGAAATAGGCCAATTTCTCATAGACTCCTTTGATGAACTCACGTTCGGGGAATTCATCGTTGATTCGGCGTTTGAGGATTCCCCTGTCGAACCCGGTATGTAAGGCGACGGCGTATGATTTCTTCCCATCTCGTCCTGCCCGTCCCGATTCCTGGAAGTACTCTTCGAGAGTGGAAGGCAATTCGACATGTATCACTATCCTCACGTCGGGCTTGTCGATACCCATTCCGAATGCGTTAGTGCATACAATGATCCTACATTCGTCCGCTTTCCAGGCGTTTTGTCGCCGTTCTTTTTCGTCGGGCGTCAGTCCGGCGTGGAAATATTCCGCGCTGAATCCCTTGTCTTTTAGCAGGAGTGCTATTTCTTGAGTGCTTTTCCGGCTACGGGTATATACGATTGCGCATCCTTTGACTTTGGCAAGGATATTGACTATTTCCCCTGTTTTATCCTTTGGATTACGGATGACGTATGCTATGTTCTTTCTTTCAAAGCTTGTTAGGAGAACGTTTTCCTTTCGGAACAGGAGTTTATCCTGTATATCTTTGACAACTTCAGGAGTAGCGGTTGCGGTCAGGGCGAGGAGGGGTATTTCGGGCAGGTATCGGCGTATTTCGGCTATCTTCATATATGATGGACGGAAATCGTATCCCCATTGCGAGATGCAGTGCGATTCGTCAACAGTGATCATAGACACGTTGAGGTATGGCAGTTTGGCGAGGAAGAGTCCTGTTGAGAGGCGTTCCGGCGACAGGTATAGGAACTTGTAATGCCCGTATATACAGTTATCTATGGTTGTCAGTATCTCCTGCCTGCTCATTCCTGAGTGTACGTATGCTGCTTTTATGCGTTTCTTTCTCAGGTTATCGACCTGGTCTTTCATGAGGGCGATAAGCGGAGTAATGACTAAGCAAAGCCCGTCCATGAGGAATGCGGGAACCTGGAATGTGATTGACTTTCCGCCGCCTGTCGGCATCAGTCCCAGCGTATCCTTTCCTTGCAGTATGGATTGGATTATCTCCATCTGGAGGGGTCGGAACCGGTCGTAACCCCAATATTCTTTAAGTACTTCGTGAGGTTTGTCCACAACTGCAGATTACATGGTTATTGTACTGTTTTGAGCGTCTTGACAACACACGCCGACGTATAGAGACAACATACGCTGGGGAACAGAGACACCGCACGCCGGGGAGCGATGACAATGTATGCCGCGTTATATGTTTCATTGCTCACAGGGGATTGATATATCGAGAATTTGCAACTGTATATTCGGCTCTTTACTGTAGTTGTTTTCCTCCAGCGTATAGCAGATGTCGAACGTCTTACCGCTTTTGACATATTCTGCGTGTCTGTGCATGCCGTAGGCGATAGCCGATATTACTTCCGTAGTCGAATCGTCAATGAGGTCAAGTTTGATGTGTTCGAGTTCCTTGCCTACGAGTTTGCTTGTTCCGGCGTCACGGACTTGCCTGGAAAGGTACACGGGCTTCTGGTTGGCTGACCCGAAGGGGCGCATCCGCTTCTGGTCCTTGAGGAGTTTGAGGTTTATATCGGAAAACCTTAACTCGATGTCCACGTCGAGCGACTGCGTCATCTGTTCCTCGGACATAAACTCCTCCGCATAGCTTTCGATGCGGGAACAGAACGCCGGAAAGTCTTTCCCGTCAATCGTAACGCCTGCCGCAAAGGGATGCCCGCCGAAGTTGACGAGGATGTCCTTGCAGGATTCGATTGCGCGGTATATGTCGAATCCGGTGACGGAACGAGCCGAACCGGAAAGATGACCGTTCGCCTCGGTAAACACTATCACCGGCTTATAATACTTCTCGGCAAGCCTTGAGGCGACTATCCCGATGATGCCCTTATGCCATTCGGGATGATGGATGATGATGATGCGTTTGTTGCATGTCTCCGGATCCGTGTCGATGATAGCGTACGCCTGGTCGGTGATCTTCTTGTCGAGTTCGCGGCGGTCGTCATTGTACTGGTCTGCGCTTTCACTCTTTTCCCTGGCAGAGGTGGAATCCCTGGCAAGAAGCAAATCAACCGACTCCCGACCATTCATTATCCGACCCGAAGCATTGATACGAGGACCTATCTTAAATACTATATCGCTCATCGTAATCTCCTTGCCTTTCAATCCGCATACCTCGATAATACCCTTCAATCCCTTGCTTGGGCTATAGTTGAGCCGGTACAGCCCGAAAGTCGCCAAGACACGGTTCTCACCTGTAATCGGTACGACATCCGCCGCGATACTTACCGCAACATAGTCAAACATCAGGCGAAGCTGCGAAAAGCCGACATTGTTGCTTATGGCAAAGGCATGCATGAACTTGAATCCTACACCGCAACCGGAAAGATATGGATACGGATAGGTGGAATCGGTACGAAGTGCGTTGAGGATAGCAACCGCATCGGGCAACACGTCATCCGGCTTGTGGTGGTCGCAGATGATGAAGTCAATGCCGAGTGTCTTTGCAAAGGCGATCTTCTCCACCGCTTTGATACCGCAGTCGAGGGCAATAACCAGCGAAATGCCCTTATCCTGCGCATACCTGATAGCCTTGTCGGAGATGCCGTAACCCTCGTCGTAGCGGTCGGGGATATAGTAATCCAATATGGAGGAGAGCGTATAAAATTCCAGGAACCTGTAAACGAGTGCAACCGCCGTCGTACCGTCCACATCATAATCCCCATAAATCATTATCTTCTCCTTATTGCCGAGGGCTAAGTTAAGCCGGTTGACAGCCTTTTCCATATCTGGATACAGGAACGGGTCGTGCATGTCATTCCATGACGGGCTAATGAACTGCCTTACCTCCTCGTCGGACGATATTCCACGCCGTACCATAAGGAGGCATACAGCGGGGCTAAGTCCAAACTTCCGCGCTATCTCATCCCGCCTGCACAGTTCTTCCCGAGATGGTGGGTTAAAGTTCCATTTGCCTGATATCATGCGAATTATTACCTGTTTTCTAATGAATCAACACGTAAAGGTAAGGATAATTTTCGAGACTTACGCATTATATTGAAGAATTAAGACTATCTTTGCACCCTGTATGGCACAAACAGTATTCATCACAGGCTCAACATCAGGCATCGGCGAAGCGTCAGCCAGACGCTTTGCGGCAGCAGGCTCGCGACTGATCCTCAACGGGCGTAACGAAGGTAAATTGCAGTCCCTGAAGGCGGAAATAGAAGTACAGTACGCAACGGAAATCCTGCTCCTTACGTTCGACGTTCGCGACAGGCAGGCGGCAAAGGAAGCGATAGACGGAATACCTCCACAATGGCAGGCTATTGACGTGCTGGTCAACAACGCAGGACTTGTACTCGGAACAGACAGGGAACACGAAGGCGACCTCGCGGAATGGGACATCGTTATTGACACCAATATCAAGGGGCTGCTCAACATCACCCGCCTCGTAACCCCACTCATGGTAAAGCGTAACAGCGGGCACATCATCAACATCGGATCCATTGCAGGCGATGCTGCGTATGCGGGAGGCAGCGTGTATTGCGCTACTAAAGCCGCAGTGAAGGCGCTCTCCGATGGGTTGAGGATTGACCTGGCGGACACACCGATACGGGTAACAAACATCAAACCCGGACTGGTCGAGACAAATTTCTCCGTTACCCGCTTCCACGGCGACAGGGCGCGTGCGGACGCCGTATATAAAGGTATAAAACCGCTTACCGGGGAAGACGTCGCCGAAACTATCTTCTTCGTTGCATCGGCGCCGGAGCATGTTCAAATAGCAGAGATACTGATCATGCCGACATGCCAGGCGTCGGCAACAGTCGTTCACAGAAACATTAAACAATAAAGGACAATGAACAACAGGATCACCGAACTGTTTACAAGGAAACAGAGTAAGATATTCTCGGTATATTTTACCGCCGGCTTCCCAAAACTCAACGATACGGGCGCCATCATTAAGGCATTGCAGGCGGCAGGGACAGACATGATAGAAGTAGGGATTCCCTTCTCGGACCCGATGGCGGACGGACCGGTAATACAGGCAAGCAGCACCGCCGCCCTGCGTAACGGGATGAACCTGCAGCTGCTCTTTTCGCAGTTGGAAGCGATAAGGGAAGAGGTACATATCCCGCTCGTGATGATGGGTTACCTTAATCCCGTCATGCAGTATGGGTTCGAGGCATTTTGCCGTGACTGCCGCAGGGTCGGTGCATCGGGCATCATCCTGCCCGACCTGCCGTTCAGGGAATACGTTGATACATACAGGCGCATCGCCGACCGCTACGACCTTCGGATGATTATGCTGATCACCCCTGAAACGACCGAAGAGCGTATCCGCCTGATAGACGCCGGCACGGAAGGCTTCATATACATGGTATCCTCTTCGGCAACTACCGGCGCGCAGGAAAGCTTCGACCTGCGGAAGCAGGAATATTTCCGCCGTATTGATGCGATGAACCTTCGTAACCCGCGGCTTGTCGGATTCGGCATATCAAACCGTGAGACGCTCGAAGCCACATTCCAAAACTCTGCGGGCGCAATCACAGGCAGCAAGTTTATAAGCCTGCTCAGGGAAAGGGCGAGTATTGAAGATGCCGTCCGAGGCTTATATTCCGACTTCTTCGGATAATGTAACGGAAACCGGCGGCGGCACCTTAAAGATACAATTTTCATAGTAATGTATTTAATATGTTTGGTAGCGGGGCGCAGTGATGCGGCCCGTTTCTGTTTTTTGTATGCCAAGGCTCTGTGAATCTGCACGTTGGGGTATAACAACAATGTATGCTGGCTTACAATGACAATGTATGCTGGCTTACAATGACAATGTATGCTGGCTTACAACGACAATGTATGCTGGCTTACAATGACAATGTATGCCGGCTTACAACGACAATGTATGCTGGCTTACAACGACAATGTATGCTGGCTTACAACGACAATGTATGCCGGCATGCAACGACAATGTATGCCGGCATGCAACGACAATGTATGCCGGCACGCAACGACAATGTATGCCGGCACGCAATAATCTCCGACGCAGGCGTCGGGATACCTCCGACGCAAGCGTCGGAGGTTTCGGAAAGCCTACATTCGGTGACACAGAAAGCCAGTATTCCGTGTCACCGAATACTGGCTTTCAGAAACAATAACGAAGGTTATCTATGACTGTTCTAACTGAAGAGTTTTAGTTGGTTGATCGCATACTGCCGACGGTCCGAAATACTGTATCGGTCCGGGGTACACGTAATCAGTCTCTTCCGACCACAAGTCACGGCTTTTGAGGAATGTATTGAAGGGTTTCCCTTCCAAATCGACTAATGCTTTCTTTATTACCGGTTTATATTCGCCATGTCTCCGTTCAAGGTTCATCATCATCGTGATCGGGACTCCTCCGGCGATCCATTGGTCTGCCGGTAATGTGGTTTTGGTTACAGACGCCATGTATCCGGTTTTGTTTGCGGCGATAAGGTTAGATGCTGTGTATCCAAGTGAGTAACAGTAATCTGCATCGTAGTTCGATGGCGCGGCGCAACGTCCTTCATAGCCGAAAAAGTGCGTTTGTGCGGCAAATTCGCCTCTATATTTTCCGGCTTTTTTCCATTCCGAAAGTTTTACGGCGACCATTTCCGCAAGAAGTTTTTCCGTCTCGATAAGTGAAACCTGTACATTGCCGTGAGGGTCCCTGTCAAGCGTAAGCTGCCTGGCAACAGTTTCCGGAAGACTGGCATAAAGTATGGAATTTTCCTCACTTAACTTCTTTGTAATGTATGATATTTGTTCACTCTTCTTTATCATTTTAAATTCGGCTTCGTTTTCTGAGAGAAACTCGTTTAATTCCCTGATAAGGTCACGAAAAGCGGGGATAAATTCGATTAAACCCTCCGGAATGAGCACCGTTCCGAAGTTATTACCCTTGTTTCCGCGCAACGCAACCACCGCAGCGATGTCAGAGACGATGTTATCCAAGGTCTGGTTCTTCTCTTCTATCTCTTCCGAAACCAAGCACATGTTCGGGTGCACCTGCAATGCACATTCCAAAGCAATATGGGAAGCAGACCGTCCCATTAACTTAATGAAATGCCAATACTTACGGGCAGAGTTGCAATCCCTCTGGATATTGCCGATCACCTCGGAATATACCTTGCACGCAGTGTCGAACCCGAAAGATGTTTCTATCTTTTCGTTTTTTAAGTCACCGTCAATGGTTTTAGGACAGCCGATTACATTGATCCCGTAATGATTTTCGGCATAATACTCCGCCAATATACAGGCATTTGTATTGGAATCGTCTCCTCCAATGATGACTAATGCCTTTATATTCAGTGCATCGAGGATCTCTTTCCCCTTCTCGAACTGCCACGCATATTCAAGTTTAGTCCGTCCGGATCCGATAATGTCAAATCCACCGGTGTTACGGTACTCATCGACTATTTCCTTAGTCAATTCGATGTATTTGTGCTCAACTAACCCTGCCGGACCCATCAAAAACCCGTACAGGCGGCTCTTCCCGTTGAGTTTTTTGATTCCGTCGAACAGTCCGGAGATTACATTGTGACCTCCTGGAGCCTGCCCGCCAGAAAGAATTACCCCTACGTTAATTTCGGAATATTCAATCTGTTCAGTGCCTTGCTCAAAGGTGATTTCATTCAGCCCGTATGTGTTTGGGAACAGTTTTTCTATCTCTTCCCTGTCCGCGACCGATTCAGTCTTCTTTCCTTCTACAATTCGTACTATGCCCTTTAGAGATTCAGGCATTTTTGGCTGATATTTAGCCCTTTCAATCTGTAATGCGCTTTTTGACATTTGAAATAATTTTAAAATATTTGAGTTTTCGGGCTGCAAATTTCGTAAATTTTTTTCAATTTCAAAACACTTTGAATGATTTTTTTTGTTCTTCAGGGTAATATCAATAATTTGGATTAATTTTGTAACTCATTTCAAATGGTTATGTGGAATTCGGATTTAAACTGGCGGTTTATTTTTCGCGTATGCGGGTTCGGGCTTATCATCGAATCATTATTTATTTTTATATCCGCAGGAGTTGCAGCCTGGTTTGACGAATCTACTCTCCCAATCATCTCCGCAGGACTTGTTTCTCTCGCCGCAGGACTGCTGATAGCGATTCCAGCCGGTTACCAAAAGAATGCAGTAATCGGGAAACGTGAGAGTTTTATCACAGTCACTTTCGTATGGATCCTGTTTGCAACATTCGGAGCATTACCTTTTATTTTTAGCGGCACAATAACTTTCTTCCCAGACGCATTTTTTGAATCATCTTCCGGTATCACAACAACAGGAGCAACAATTATAACCAATATCGACTCAATGCCAAAAGGGATTCTCTTCTGGCGAAGTTTGATGCAATGGCTCGGTGGACTGGGGATAGTAGTATTCTCACTTGCCGTATTCCCGCTGATAGGGGGTGAGGCAGCACATCTCTTCGACGCCGAATCGTCCGGATTAACCCACGATAAATTCCGCCCGCGCGTCACACAGATGGCAAAACGGCTCTGGATATTTTACCTGATTCTCACAGGCTCCCTAACGGCTTTGCTATTCGCAGGAAATATGAGCCTCTTTGATGCAATATGTCACGCATTGACAACAATATCAACCGGAGGATTCTCAACGCATCAGCAAAGTATCTCATTCTACAACTCAATCTTTATCGAATCAGTCATTATCGTCTTCATGACACTCGGCGCAGTAAACTTTTCACTGTACTATTTCCTTTTCAAAGGGCGATTCAAAACATTCTTTAAAGATGAAGAACTACGATGGTTCCTCGGAATTATAATATCCGGCGGATTGCTGGTCGGGGTAAGCCTCTATTTCAATCAAAACGCAGAAACTAACCTAAATCCTTTCCGGAACGCATTCTTCCAAGTGATTTCTACATTCACTACCTCCGGATTCTCAACAGGAAACTTCGTTCAATGGGGACAAGTTTACTGGATAATATTTATCTTCTTCATGGTCATCTGCGGATGCGCCGGATCCACGAGCGGAGGACTCAAAACAGTGCGCGCAGTAGTCATGGCTAAAAATACTTTCGGACAATTCCGGCAACTAATCCACCCACGAGCAATAATTCCCGTCAGACTCAATGGAAAAGCACTCTCATTTGAAACCGTTCAACGCCTGATGGCATTCTCATTCCTATATATCGTAGTAATATTCGTCAGCTGGCTAATATTAACCATCTCAGGTATGCCGCTCGTGGAAGCGCTCGGCGCAGCAGTCTCTTGCCTCGGAAATGTAGGACCAGCTATCGGAACACATGGACCATCAAGTACTTTTGTAACCGCCCCAACATTCGCCAAATGGTACCTATCTTTCCTTATGATTGTCGGACGCGTGGAAATTTTTACAGCACTTATATTATTTTCTCCAACATTCTGGAAAAAATAAAAGAGAAAACTTCAGTTTCTCAATTATTGCTGATTATTTATCGTTTTCAAAGTATTCTTCGTCCGAATCACCAAGTTGTATGTATTCGGTAATCATTTCCGCAAGTTTGATATTCTGCTTTGCCTCATCTTTTAACCATGCGAAGTCTCCTCTGTGAAGCATGAAGTTCATGTCGAGTATAGATTCACAGCCTGCTTCAAGGAAGATCTGCAGAACACGCGAATCGTGAACGATATCGGAATTTATGAGAGTCTTAAGGTCGTCAATGGCAAGGAATGATATGTCACTGCGTTGAAGTCCAGTAAGTTCGGAAAGTTTTCTTCCTTCCGGCGTCCCGCTGTGCGTTATAAGGAGGAAGGTACGGATTACAAGGATTTCCTCAACATATATCCCGACGAAATATCCGATCTTTATATCATTGTCATAACATTCTATCAGATACCGTTCACCTTCGCGGATTATCTGGTGTTTGTTGATGAATGCCTTATTGATCATCGAGTGGACACAGCCGGGGTAAACACAGCAGGCGCGCTGCATAGTCCGTTCTACTGCGTGTTGCTGTACATAAACCGGGATCTCTTTACTGCCAAGAGTTTTCAATCCAAGTCTTCTGGCTAGAACTGTAGTTGGCAAGAGTGTTGATTGGTTATACGAGTGTTGGATCTCGCCTGTCTGGACTGCCGGACGGCTATCGCCGTTGATGGTTACATGTTTTATGTCGAGTTTATATATTCCCAGTGTTATTACCTGGTAAAGCATTCCAGTGTGTTCGTTTTTGCCGCAACCGTTATATGCTCGGTGCTCATTGTATTGAAATGTATAGAATTTCTTCCTGCCTATATCGCTGTATGCGTAGCAGGTGTTATTTACTATACCGATAAGTCCCTGTATATATGACCGGTATCTATCTTCCCAGCATTTGACGAAATCGTCGAACTTCTCTTTGCCATGAAACTCCGGCACATTCAAGAGTACTGTTTCCAGCGGAAGTATGTACTGGTTATATTCCGACAGGCTAACTTCTATATCCCTACCGGGCAGCAGGATGTTGATCTTTTTCTTTTTCGTTTCCTGGTCTATATGTGCGTACATTATCTTGACAAACCGCTTGGTGATTTTTGCGCCTGGTTCTACCCTGATTTTGATTGCCGCCCCGCGGTTTACGTATATTGTGTTCGTGACGTAATACGGCAGCAGGTCAAACAGTTGTTCCCCATTGCCGATAGTCGTACACAGATTCCTCAAACGTTCCATGAATATCTTTTGGTGTTTGGCAGCCTGAATTTTCTGCTGGACGTATACGTTTGTTTTTTTCTTCTTTGCAGCCATTTTACTTGGTTACTTATTATTTTCAGTTTATATTTCCGAAACTATGATCATGCTTGCAATACCTTAGCGAATACTTAATTGGTGTTGATCTGTCTCCCGTTGAAGTCAGTGAATCCGGGTAATATATATCCAGTATACCGGGATCAGTATCCGGGTCAAAGTCAAATAGCAACAACGGCGTACTATTCGGTATTAGGAAAGAGTCTGCGGGGAATGATGATTCAGGTACTGTTTCATGTTCATCGGATGATCTGCATAGAGTTTTATCGGCGCTAATGCAATTATCGACTAAATATGTCTGCGTGTCACCTTCATACATAACCGTAGTCTCATCTTCCGGCGACAGACATCCTGTTGAAGTCAGTCCGCATCCGGCATACATTTGCCTCTTAAGCGGGTATGTTATAGAAGTATACATTTCTGTCTGGTTCATTTTTATTGTTTTTAGGGCGCAAAGGTAATGATTTTTTCTGATTGAGGCAATGTTGGAGAAGAAAAGAATATAGAGTTCGATAAGACAAATACCGAATTTGGATTAACGCCTTTTCAAACAAGTTACAAGGCAAGAAAAACCGAACAGCACAAATACGAAGATACTTTAAAAATTAAAACAAAGTGCATTGCAATTACGCCAAGCGGGCTTGAAATGGAAACAATTTTCAAGTATTACTGTTACTCTCTGTCATCGAACGTAACTGCGGGGAAAAGTTTCCCGACAATGTCCGAACGGAAGTTACAATATGTATCTTCTTTCCCGGAGAACGTCCGAACGGAAGTTACACAGTGTATCTAACTTTATAAAAAACGAAAAATAAAAAACATCAATAATAAATTTTAAAAAAATAAAGACATGGAAAAATTTAAAGCATTGAACGTAAGAGTTATCCCTAACGGAGCTCATTTCAACTATTTCTCAAACGTTAAAAATGAACTCGCAAACGCACCTCAAGCCCT
>JAISYU010000038.1 GCA_031269685.1 Dysgonamonadaceae bacterium
TTTATGACTGCACAAACCTTACTACTCCCGCTAAAATTGTAGATACGTACAAATTGCTGGAAGTAACGGATCTGTCGTACTTCCTTTGTGGAACACACTGCGGCAACGTTAGTCTCGAATACCCCATCGACCTTAGAGGTCTTGAGGGATGGTTAAGCAATAATCAAACGATAAATAACCTGTCGGGCTTCCTTGCCGATACACACAACAACAGCAACAATAATCTCAATAGTCTCAAAACTCCCATAGACCTTAGACCGCTTTCGGGATGGTTCAACGGGAATACAAGTATACTGGACATGGTGTTATTCCTTGGACATACACACTACAACAACACTAAGCTCGAAGCCCCCATTGATCTTAGCCCGCTTTCGGGGTGGTTCAACGGGAATACATCAATAATACACCTGTCACACTTCCTTTCCACCACACACGCCAGCAACCCTGAACTAAAAACTTCTATCAACCTCATCCCGCTAAAATACTGGTTCAATGGCAATCGTTCGATAGCGGACCTGACGGGCTTCCTTACCCATACACACAAAGATAACACTGCCCTTGATCTTACAGGGCAACAGATTTTTCCAAACTGGATAGAGACATTACAAGACGGCTCAGGAATACCCATTCAAGATGTCACCGATGCTTTCTACAAGATGTTTTCCTGTGCACCACCGAAACAAACCAACGATAGTGGTGAACCTGAATTTGAAGACGGTAATGTGCTGTCGAGTTTAGGTACGCCGAGTCCTAACAAAGAAACTTACACGGGTCGCACAGGTTTCACTCCTGCCAGCGGCTGGCAGTAAAAGGCAGGGTACCGTAAAAAAACAGGCTGTTCCAAGAAGGGCAGCCTGTTTTTAGAAAATGACTGTTTATCAAATAACCCTGATCATTCGGAAGATGGCTTCTTGTCTTGAGAGGATTTCAGGGGACATCCATCGCAATCCGAACATGGATCGCCTTTCCTGCTTTTACCGGAAACAAAGAGGAAGATACGCCTTGCAAGGTAGATTATTACAAGGATTCCAATGATATATACCGATATTTCCTGCCACATAAGTACCTGATTATTCTTTCCAGAAATTCTTCCGTTGATTCTTCTTTGCCCGTGATTTCCGACAAGTTCATGACTTCCGACGGTACGGAAGGTACTCCCCTACCCCCTTTCGACCGGTCTCCCTGCAATGCGGATGAAAGGTTTCCAAGGTTTACCCGATGAAGTAAAGTTCCATGAAATAAAATTCTGTTGCCGGTTACGATCGATGCCGTGCCGGAGATCTTTCTTCCGTCAACAAGCAGTTCCCGCCTTAGTCCAACGCTTACCGGTACACCAATAACCTGCAATGCCTCAACCACCGGCTGCCAGAAATCACAGTCCAACGGATAATCTTTAGTTTTGGTAACGATGATCGAATAATTGATATTGCCAAAGTCATGGTAAACCGCTCCCCCTCCCGATAGTCGCCGGATAATTTCAATATTGTTCCGCCTGCAATATTCTATATCCGCTTCTGCTTCGATTTGCTGGTTCCTGCCTACGATTACGGAAGGTTTGTTGATATAAAAAAGCAATATATCCTTATTGTTCCGCTCAAGTAATTGCTTTTCCAGTACTTTATTGTACTGTGGCTCCGTTGAGGGGCTTTTTATGAGAAACATATACTATTCAACGTGAAACGCGACACGAAGATCTTCCACTTCCTCGTCGGAAATAGGACTAAGTTTACCAATCGACTTAGCCATTACTAACGATTTGGCGCTGAACTCCGCAACCTCAAGCCTGTCAAACGTCTGTAAAAGAGCATCGCCGGTAACTATCACCGAGTCGTTTGCTAACAATACGGCAGGCACTGTTTTCAGTACGTTTACTATCTGGTTTATATTTTCGTATTGTGTACCGAATGCAACAGTCGGCACATCTTTAAGCAGTATCCAACTTTCGGGAATAGTTCTGACGTTAAATTTTGTCCCCGACGTGCAGAATCCCATCAGATTAGGCGGCTGTGTAAGTATTATGGAATTGATTTTCGGATTACTCTGGTAAATTGCCTGGTGTAATGCTACCGATCTGCTTGGTATTTTACCGGCTTCAACCATCCCGTCTTTTATTTGCACAATATTGTGAGGTTCAATATCCCATCGTGGGACACCCGGCGGCGTTATCAGGAAATCATTGCCGCGCCACCGTACTGATACGGTTCCGTAACTGCTTATCATCAGTCCCTGGTTGCAAGCCCGATGCACAATCGCTACTATTAGACTTCTGATTGCACGTTCGTCCGATGGATATGATGGATTCATAAATACAGGAAAGTTATTTGGTATTGCACCTTCATGCTGATCTATTTGTTTATCGGTTAAGTATTCCGGTTCGCCGAGTATTTTGGAGTTGATTAGCGTACGCGCACAAAATTCGAGTGTTTCAAATCGTTGGTAAGCATCCATTAGATCCGTTCCGCAAAGCACTACTCCGTGGTTTTCCATTATTACAGCGTTATAATTAGGATGTTTACGGAATTCCGATGATATTTTTTCCCCAAGGTCCATACTTCCCGGCACGTCATACGGTGCGAATCCGATTGTTCCGCAAATGTTTTTTGCTTGAGGGATTATGTTGGTATTCGGTATTTGTTTTGTTATACTGAACGATACTAAGGCGGGCGGATGTGCATGAATTATTGCCGTAGCGTGCGGTCTGATTTCGTAAATAGCCTTATGGAAAGGAAATTCCGATGACGGTTTATGTTGTCCTATTATAGAACCGTCTGCTTTGACGCACACAATATCTTTTGTAGTCAGTGATCCTTTGTCTATCGATCCGGGTGTGATCCAAATGTCTCCGTTTTCGTCTCGTATTGATATGTTCCCGCCGGAAGTAGTTGTCAGTCCGCTCTTATATATACGGCTGATTACCACTTTGATTTGATCTGCGGGATGCATTAGTAGCGTATCAAGTTGTTTCATTGCTTTGATATTTTTAAAATCCGGTACAAAAGTATAACAAATAATGTGATTGACAAAATTTATCTATAATACCGACCAATAAAAAATACAAGTGAAACCTATCAATAACTGCAGGAAAAATAAAAATATTTACCTGCCTGAATCGAACGTCTCTTTCAGCAGGCAGAGGTATGCATCTTCCGTGGTAGGATCAACAGGAATAGCCTCTTCAACAGGTTTTCCTGCAGAAAGATAGCGTACCTGGATAGTTTCTCCCGACTGGATGTGATGTATGACACGGGATTTGTCAAGTTGTTCTTCAAAGTCGGTCTTGCTGACGTTGAATTTCCAGATCTTCCCGTCGGCAATATGACGCATTTCCATTGGCTTACCGAAATATTTCAGTTTCCCGTGATCGATTACCGCTACCTGGTTGCACGAACTTGAAATGTCGTCAATGATATGCGTCGAAAAGATTACGATGCGATCCTTGCTCAATTCCGACAAGAGGTTACGGAAACGGATGCGTTCGCGGGGATCAAGACCTGCCGTCGGTTCGTCAACGATTAATATACGGGGCAAATTGAGGAGTATCAGGGCAATGCCGATTCGCTGTTTCATTCCGCCTGAAAATGATCCGATTTTTTCGTCTTTGTGTTCAAGCATATTAACGGATTTCAGCACGTATTCGATACGCTGCCGGCGGATTACGGCATCGGTAAGTCCTTTCAAGATTGCCTGATATTCGAGAAATTCGCCCGATGTAAGGTTCTCGTATGTGCCGAATTCCTGGGGCAGGAATCCTATCAGGCTTTGCAGTTCTTCGCGGTATATTTGGGTATCAAGTCCGTTGATCATGATCTTGCCGTAACTTTGTTCGAGTATGCCGCAGATGATTCTCATAAGTGTAGATTTGCCGGCGCCGTTAGGTCCAAGTAAACCGAACATTCCTGTATTGATTTCCAGCGAAATACCTTGTAATGCTTTAAATGGGCGATGCCTATTCCCGATAAGGGGAACGGTTTTCACAAACCGGAAAAATGTTTTCCTGATTCCTGAATATGATCCTTTAATGCGTTCGATATTCACCTGGTTTTCATATAAATAATAGGAAGTGCGCCGGATTAAAAGGCAGATATACCACAGGATACCTATGATAATGACAAAGCGCGGATTTTCGAGCTTTACGAACATTGTGATGATCAGGGGTACCGGTATCAGGAATTTTATCCGGTTGTTGAGCCGGTTTGTCCATTGTTTTCCGTTGTTCTTGAAAGATATGTATTTGTAAAAACAGTTCCACAGATGCAGCGCAAAGGCGTAAACCAGCCACGAGAACAGGAAAATCCATAGCCATTTGCTGAGATAGAAATATGTGAAATAAACGAGGAATCCAAAGAGCGCTACCTGCCATACGATGCCGGAGAAATCTTTAAGGCTGTGGAATTTATTACCCAACCCTAAACGTGTTTGCAGGCGGTTGCCGCTGTTCCACTGGCGGATAAAATGCCCTTCGCGTTCGTATATTTTTACAAGGTTACGGACAACAATTTTTATTTCGCTTTGAGGGTCAATGATTGTAGATTGTGCACGTCGCAGGCTACTTAAAGCAAAGTATGTGATTCCGGGTATCAGGGCGACTAAGAGAATGGTAAACAGAATTTGCCACAATATACCGTCTGCATACAGGTATATCATGTAAATGCCTGCCGCGAAGATGGTGGCATGTGAGATCTTGATCTTTCGGGATAATCCGGCGTACCATGCAAGTGCGTTTTCCATCCCCATACAGGCAGTCGGTACGACAACGAGCGTTAATAGCGTGGAACAGGCTAACCCGCCGATGACCGTGATGGCGAAAGGCGCTCCGATAAGGCTCGAATATTCCGATTCTCCCATTGCCAGCGGAAACATTGCTACGATGGTTGTTATGGATGTGATCAGTATCGGACGGACGCGCGACAACCCTGCTGTGATAAGCGAACGGTTGAGTCTGTAACCGCGTTTCCTTAGAATATTGGAATAATCTATCAGTATAATGCTATTGTTGACGACTACGCCGAGCAGGATGAGGAATCCGGTCAGTGTATTGGTATTCATAAGCGAATTACCGGTTAAGAGCAGGGCGAGCAGGGAACCTATGGCGGCAAGGGGAATTGAAAGCAGGAGTACAAACGGCTTTGTAAGAGATTCAAATACGGCTGCCATTATCATGAAAATCAATAGAAACGCGGCAAAGAAAAGGAACTGAAAGTCTGCAAACTCGTTTTCTTCGTGGAATACTTCAATGGCGACTCCGGCAGGCAGGTTATAGTTGGCAATCAGGTTGTCGATGTCGGCGCGGTAGCCTTCGAGCAGTGATTTTGATTTCTGAATGTCGTTCGTGAAGTTGTAGTACAGTTCTATATGTTTGTCCTGGTTGAGCCGGTTAATCTGCGAGCGTCCGCGACTGTAATTCATTGAGGCAAGGTCACTGAGCAGGTGCAGTCCGCCTTCCGTGTTCTCGATCTGCACTTTTGCGAGGTCTTCGACTGTTTTGTCGCGTCCGGCGGGTTCTTCTTCGGTCAGTCCGGGTTGAAGGTTACGAATCACGATGTCGTAATCTTCTTCTCCTACTTTAAACGTGCTGCCCGACTGCATTTCGGGTTCAAGCGAACGAAGTCCCTGCGCAATTTCGTTTTGCGTTATACCGTATGAAACCAGTAGTACGGGATCGAAGTGCATCAACAGTTCCGGTTGACGGTTTTGCGATGATTTTTTTGTGTTGGAAATAAAATCCTGCTGGTCGAGGTAATACTTCAGGTCTTCGACGACAAGTTGCATCAGGTCATAGTCGTTGCCTTTTATGACTATGCGTTCGCGATTATCGCCTATGCCCAGCACTCGCAGGAAATTACCCATGCCCGACAACTCGTCGCCACCGCTTTCATTGCCGCCTCCAAATGTGTTACCAACGGTGATGTCGCCTCCCTTGATATCTTTCACCGTTACCGCTACGGCTTCTTTAACGGCAGCGATATTCTTTTTTCTTATTTTCTCAAAGTTATCCTTCAATACCAATGTCAGAGAGGCTTCGGTTTCCTGAATGTTACAGATAAGTTCTTTACGCTCAGGCAGGTCTTCGAGCAGGTTTTCGACAGTACGTACTACTTTATCGGTCGATTCGAGAGAAGCGCCGGAAGGCATAGTCACCATTATTGCGAACCTGTCGGTCTTTGCCGTTTTCATCTGCTGCATAGTTAGCGAAAGTGACAGGAAAAGTATGATGAACAATAACACTATTGCCCCGATAATTGTTGTTCCCGGATTACGCATACAGGTTTTCAGTAAAACGAGATAAATCTGTACGGCGCGTTGGCGAATTGATATTCTCTCGTAGAAGACGCTTTTATTTTTCCTTGATTTCAATATCAGATACGTTGCCATAGGAATGAAAAGCATTGCTACCAAAAGTGATATACCGAGAGTAGAGATGATGGAAACACCAATATGTAAGCCGAGCAGTTTGATGAAGAAATTATCGGAAAAGACGAAAGGCAAAAAAACCGTGATAGTGGTTAAGGTAGCGGCGAGGACTGATTTCCATACCTCTTTGGTTCCCTGTGTAACGGCGATTTCAGGCGGAGAACCTTGACCGGATAGCCGGTAAATATTCTCCAACACCACAACACTGTTGTCAAGCAGCATACCGACAGCAAGGGTTATCCCGATCAGGGTAAGACTGTTGATTGTTATCCCGAAAGCGTAAAACAGGTTGAAGGCTGCATAGATTGAGATTGGGATAGAGAGGGCAATAATCGCTACGATGCGAATGTTTTTCAGGAAGAACCAAAGGATGATTATAGCCAGGATTCCGCCGGTTATTGCGAGCCATATTATTTGCCCGATGTTTTTCTCCATTGTTGCCGCACTGTTTTCCACGACGGTAATCTCGATGTCTTGTTGGCGCAGTTTCTCGTTGAGCCGGTCGATAGTAGAGAGTGTACGTTTGGAGAGTTCAATCAGGTTTACCTGTGAATCGTTGGTCAGGACGACCGACAGTGCATCTTTACCGTTTACGCGGCTGAAGGATGTTTCTTCTTTCAGGTCGAAGAACACGCGGGCGACGTCTTTGAGGAGTACCGGACCTTTTGCCACGACTATGTTTTCGAGGTCTGCGACATTTGTAAAAGGAGAATTGATATGTACGAAAAACAGCCGGTTAGGTTCGTGTACATTACCGACAAAGACTTTTTCCTGTGTGTTTTGTGCAAGCATTTGGCTGATACGTTGCGGTGTTATGTTGAGTGCTTGGCAGGCATTGGGGTCGAGTTGCACTTCGATAACTTTTCCTCTGCCTCCGTAAACGCTGACGGCAGCGATACCGTTGATATTTTCCAGGTCGCTTGTGATTTCTTTATCAACCATACTACGCACTCGATCGGTACCGCCGGAACCTCTGACTTGTAATAGCATGAAGCCTGTGTTCATACGGTTCACGTCAATTTTTTGCGTTGTTACTGTAAAGTTATCGGGGAATGTTTTTGCTGTTTCGTTGATTTTCTGTGTAAGTTTGAGTGATGTCAGCCGGAAGTTCACATTTTTCTTGAATTCCACGCGGATAGTTGAGCGGTTACTGCCTGTTCGTGATTCTATTTTCTCCACTCCGCCTGCGGTTCTGATTGCGCTTTCGAGCGGCACTATTATCTGTTGTTCGGTATAGACGGGATCAACATCGGTCTGGGAAATGATACTGACATATAGTTGTGGAAGTTCGGCGTTTGGCAGCAGTTCAAGCGGCAGTTGCCGGTAAGAGGCTATTCCCAGCAGTGTTATTGCAATGAACAGCATTGAGATCTTTATTTTACCGGCGGTTAGGAAGTTCATACGAATTACGAATAGAGATAAAAAACTTGGATTTAGACGTATCAATGAAAAGCAGGTTTAAATCACCGGTTGAAAAGCCGTTTCATGAAAGGAATATTATTGACCGGCAGATCACGTTTGATGACTGTGAAGATATAGACTGCAATAAGGATGGTATTGATAATCAGTCTCAGGTAGATGTTTTCGGGTGACATGAAACATGATATTGTGTACAGGATGAGAGCCGTTACCGTGTAAAAACCGATAGACTTTAGGTCATATCGAACGGGGTAATACTTTTGCCCGATGAAATATGAAAGGATCATAATGAGCAAGTTTCCGGCGAAGGAAGCCCATGCACAGGCAATATACCCGGCTTTTGGGATATAAACTACATTGAGTGTTATCACTATAGCGAATCCGATAATTGAAAAGACTGTACCCCACCATGTTTTGTCATTCAGTTTGTACCAGATGGAAAGATTGAAATAAACCGCGAAGAACAGTTCACCCATCAGCACTATCGGCACAACCTTCAAGGCGCTCCAATAGTTGTTCCCGACGAAGTATTTGAATATATCGATATAGAACATTACGCCCAGGAAGACGAGCAATCCGAACATAATAAAATACTTCATTACGTCGGCGTAAGACTGTTTTGAGTCGCGGTCGCTTTTCTTTTCAAACACAAACGGTTCGTACGCATATCGAAAAGCCTGGGTAAATATCATCATCACGAGTGCTATTTTGAAACATCCGCTGTATATTCCGAGTTCACTTTTCCAGTCTTCGCCTTGGTAAACGGCGGGAAAGATAAGTTTGTCAACGACCTGGTTACTCATTCCTGCCAGCCCCATTATGACGAGTGGGAAGCAGTATGACAGCATTTTGCGGGCAAGTGTTTTGTCGAATGAAAAGCGAAAACCGAACAATTCGGGCAGAAGGAATACAGTTTGGACGACAGTTCCCGCAAGATTTGCGATGAATACGTAGATAAGCATTGAATCGCTTTTCCAGAACCAGGAAATAATTCCCGGGTTATGTTTGTCTATCCACGGGCAAATGATCATAAGGAATATGCAGGACACGGTATATACTATAATATTGAGTATTTTGAGGAATCCGAACTTTACTGCGCGCTTTTTGTAGCGAAGATATGCAAATGGTATTGCGCTGAACGCATCGATACCGAGTATAATTATTACGAGCCTGATACAATTGTCGGGTACATCTTTCTCCCAGAGCCAGGGACGTATTCCGTCGAGGAAGACGAGGAATATTACCATAAAAGCGGCTACAATTATTCCGACTATCGTCAGGACTGTAGAGTAAACATTTTCCGCTTTGTATTTATCTTTTTGACTTATAAACCGGAACAGTCCTGTTTCCATTCCGAACGTAAGAATTATCGCGAGCACGGCTAAATATGCGTAAAGGTTAGTCATTACTCCGTAATCTTCCGGCAGTAATACCCTGGTAAACACCATATTCATCAGCCAGCTCATCATTTTGACGAGAATTGTAGAGCCTCCGTAAATGGCGCTATCTTTCGCTAAACTTCTTACAGTTGTCATATTGGCTGCAAAGATAGTAAAATTATTAAGAGGACGGAATAGAGGGTGCGTTTATACCTTTGGAAACAAAACAAAATAAAACAATAAAATAATTTTTTAAAACTTACAATGTTGTTAAGATATTTGCATGTATCCAATTTATGTCGTACCTTTGTCGCGTTAAACTTTATAAACTTTAAAACGCAAACACTATGGCAGAAGAAGTAAAAGAAAACAAAGTCGGCACACAAGCCGAGACAGTGAAGGCAGCTATTGACGAACTTAGTTCGGTCGTAGGAAAAGTAAAAACCGCACAGGCAGGGACGGAGTATGAGTATCCAATTCCTGAGGAGGTGATTAATGAACTCGTTGACTTAGTCAACGTTTCACGCGAAATCATCGAACCATATTGCGCCGTACTGAAGCAAAAAGAACGGAAAAGTCTATTTGGCTACGGTACGAAGAGTTACGGATTCATCGAAAAATCATGTGCAATGGCGGCGGATCATCCGCAGTTTTTGCCGTTGTATCTTTCCGTTGAGAAGTTTCAGAATAATTATGGCGACGTTTACCGCAAACGTCATCTGCTTCAAGACATTGGGTTATACGAACAGCAAGTTGACGATTCGCTCCGCATTTCGTCCGACGCTGCCTACCGTGACGCCCTCGCGTTTTACAACACATTGAAAGAGGCTGCAAAACAAGGCGTAGAAGATGCGCAGGAATTGTTCGACGAATTAAAGCCGTACTTCTACCGTCCGCCTCGCAAAGACCCCGATTCATATATAACAGACAAGGATTAACTTTCGATTATATCGAATCGCATTAAAGATGTAAAGCGCTGACTTTTAGAGTCGGCGCTTTATGTTTTAAACATAAACATTCATGTTTTTATGTGATAGTTATACGTTTTCATGTGATAGTAATACGTTTTCATGTGATAGTTATAGGTTTTTATGTGATAGTAATACGTTTTTATGTGATAGTAATACGTTTAAAACCTATAGTTTTGGGTTTTAAACGCGGAATGTTTAGAAATTATCCTGTATTATTTGTTTTGCGTGCGGTCGGCACGGCATAATTCCTGGAATTTGCAGTATTTGCAATTCCCGTCGATAGCAGTTTGCTCAAAATGAATGGCGAGGTTATGGAAATTGTCGGATTTTACTTTTTCCCTGAAAGTAATTTGTTGTATTCGTCTTCGTTGCCGATGATTCTTATCGCCTCTGTGTATGCGTTTATCTGATTATTTATTATCTGATAATATTCGCTTTCTCCAAAAAGATTCCGGGCTAATAACGATTTTATTTGAGCGCGTATCACTTTACCGGAGCGGTTAAGATCATTGCTGATTTGTTCTTCCGTCATTTCTTCATTTTTTACATCCTCAGTAGCGATTGCTTCCTGATTGTCCTCAGGAGAAACATTTGGCGTTTCTTTCACCGATTTGATTTCTTTTATCACATTTATCCTGTCCTTGCGGTAATAGTCTATAAGATCTGACATAAGACTTTCAGTAACGGAAAATCTTGCATTATATGTATTGAAGTCAGGGTATTTCTTTTGCAGTGCTTTGCGGTGCTCGTCAAGATAACGCTGTACAAATTTATAGACAATGCCATATCCGCTTAGTTCCCTCATAAGCCTGGTATTAAACGTAGTGTCAATAGGTACGAACCAGTCGGGCATGATGCCTCCACCGCCATAAACAGTACGATAATTAACCATAGTATTGTATTTCAAAGAGTCAGGAAAATGGATGCTGTCGGAAGAAAGCAGTTCGCCGCTGTTGTATCTGTTAATCAGGTCGCGGTTATAAGCGTCGCTGTTGCCGTTTTCGTAAGGTTTTTGGATAGAACGTCCCGTCGGAGTATAATATCGTGCAACCGTAAGACGAATCATAGACTCGTCGGGAAGTAAGAATGGACGCTGCACAAGCCCTTTGCCAAAAGTACGGCGACCGATGATAACTCCCCTGTCCCAGTCCTGGATTGCGCCGGAAACAATTTCGCTCGCCGAGGCTGAATATTCGTCCACAAGCAACGCAAGGCGACCCTTTTCAAACTGCCCGTTAGCATTGGCGTTTTGATTTTCACGCGGTTGATGAACGCCTTCGGTATAGACAATAAGATTTCCCCGCTTAAGAAATTCATTTGCAATCTGAATCGCAGCGCCAAGATAACCTCCGCCGTTACCTTGCAGGTCAAGGATAAGATTTTTCATTCCTTCGGCTCGGAGTTTATTCGTTGCGTTAATAAATTCCTCGTAAGTCGTAGCGGCAAAGCGATTAACCTTAATATATCCCGTCTCATTGTCAATCATATAAGAAGCGTCAACGCTATAAATCGGGATTTTATCACGAACGATTGTAAAAGGAAGCAGATTATCATCGCGATTGCGCAACACTTTAATATCTACAGTCGTACCCTTTTTCCCTCTAAGCCTTGACATGATGTCGGTGTTCTTAAGTTTCTTGCCGGCAATAAGCGTATCGTTTACAAACAGTATTTTATCGCCCGCAATAAGCCCGACTTTCTCCGAAGGACCTCCTGGAATGACCTGTATAACATTCAAAGTATCGGTTAACATATTGAACTGTATCCCTATTCCGTCAAAGTTTCCCTGTAGCGGTTCATTCATTTCCTTTACCTCTTCGGGAGTCATATAATCGGAATGAGGATCCAATTTTTCGAGTATGCCAACAATCGCATTCTCTACAATTTTTTTCTCGTCAAGCGTATCCACATAAGCATTGATGATGCTGGAGAGCGCAATATTAAGTTTCACAAACTCGGCGCGAGATTTTTCGGACATTACGATATTTGTCTCGTGTCCTTGCCGGTGAAATAAGTTCTGACCTTTACTGCATGCACTCAAATTGAGCAGCAAAAGGATCAATAAAGTTAAATTTTTCATTTTTGGAAAATAGAGAGGGAAAAGAAATACTGTTAAGCAAAATCGGTAATTTTTAGCGGAAGCGACGCGATTCGAACGCGTGGTACGGTTGCCCGTACGACAGTTTAGCAAACTGTTGGTTTCAGCCACTCACCCACACTTCCATAGATCAATGTTGAATTTTTATCGTAAATTGCGCTGCAAAGGTAAAATGTTTTTTTGAATAAAACAATAGTTATTCATTTTTTCTTTAATTTTGCCTCCAAAAATAAGCAAAAATGAAGAAAAGAAGTAAAAAGAACTCTTGTTTGATCACCTTAACGTTAGTCGTACTTTTATTTGCGCTTGCAGTAACGGCAGGTATTGTATATCATTCGGCTAACTCGCCGGCGTTCGGTACAGACCGAGATATTGACATCTTTATTGACGAAAATACAACCTTCGGAAGTTTTATTGAGAAACTCGAAACAGATGCCCGGATAAAAAACGTTAATTTTTTCAGAAAACTTTCAACGGTGATGAAGTTTGATACAACAAAAATGAAAACCGGCAGGTATGTTGTTTCACCTTCCATGTCTTATGTGTCCGCTATCCGTGTTTTTCGAAACGGTTATCAAACACCGGTCAGAATAACATTTAACAATATAAGGCTTAAGGAGGATTTTGCGCAAAGAATTGGCGAACAGTTAATGCTAAACCCAAAAAGTCTTCTTAAAAATCTGAGTAATGTTCGAACATGCGAGCAAGTTGGTCTTGATACTGCAACTATTCTAACCCTTTTTATACCTGATACCTACGAATTGTACTGGAATGTGTCCGAAGATAAATTTTTCGAGCGAATGTTACGCGAATACAAGCGCTTTTGGAATAAAGAAAGGCTCGAAAAAGCAAAAAATATCCCCCTTTCGCCGGTTGAGGTATCCATTCTCGCTTCGATTGTAGAAGAAGAGACGGCGATTGTGACGGATTATCCGCTTATTGCCGGATTATACATAAATCGCCTGAAACTAAATATGCCTTTACAAGCCGATCCAACAGTTAAATTTGCCGCAGGTGATTTCTCTCTTAAACGGATACTGTTTTCCCATCTCGAATCCGATTCTCCTTACAACACTTACAAGAATAAAGGACTACCTCCCGGACCTATCCGTATCCCGTCCGTTGCGGCGATCGAAGCGGTACTTGATTATACGCGGCATGATTACATATATATGGTCGCGAAAGATGATTTTTCCGGCAGTACGAGTTTTTCGGAATCCCTTAACGAGCATAACCGGAAAGCGAATAAGTATCGGGAAGCCCTTAATCGGCGTGGTATTCGTTAATTTCTCTGTTTTATTGTTTTGAGTATTATTTTCTCTTTTGTATTTTTACTGCATCGGCGATTATTATGAAATTTTCCGCGCTTTTTAGTTTTCCATTATCGACTGTGATTGTAATTGTGTCGCAATCGAAAGAGTAGGTATCAAGTAGGCGAATCCAACCTGTTTCATTGAGCAGAAGATATGCGGTTTCATTTGATCCGTCATGGTTTATGGTTAGTTTAAGTTCGCTTTTGGGCCCGTTATTTCTGACTCTTATTCTATAACCACCTCCGCCAACGTATTTCTTTTCTCCTGTAACACGATAGTAAGGAAAATGGTAATAAATGTCATATTCACCAGGCTCCGGAACAGGCACTTTCCAGGTAGCGGTTTGTTCATCTTTCCCGCTTTCAATTACCATTGCAGTATTTTTGTATGTACCGTAGAACTTATCATGTATGGTAGGGGTCCATTTATTCAGGAGTCTCCAAGACGGATTGTCTTTATATTTAAACTCGGTATCTTTTGTTTTATGAAGAAGTTTTGGCAGGAGACCTTCGGTTGCCTTTTGGGTAAATGAGAACAGGTTTTCGTCTTCATTGTCTACGATACTTTCGACAATTTCTTTAGGTTGATCATTTATAACTGTGACATCAGAATTTGTTTCATGGAGGGCACGGTTTTCTCGACGGACATTTTCGGCAGTAAACTTGTATTCAAAGGGAAGATTCAGAGAAAGGAGGGTATTAATGTTGATCTGGGAGGGAATATTATCAAGCAGGATGGTTATATGTTTCTTTTCTCTTGCCTGGAAAATTATTTTCCTGTTTGTGATTGGATTAATTGTGCCCTGATCTTGTAAATTAGTAACGGTCATTGCTCTCCGTCTATTTAGGTCACGGTTATTTGTTGATGGATTGTTGTCTACCGGCACGTTTATATGGATCACACCCTGGTTATTTGAAAGATTATCAATAACAAGGTTAAGTACCGTCGTTTCCGTTCCTTTATCATTTACGACGGTTATAGTTGGTTTTTGAATATTGTAATAAGGAAGTTTTATTGGCGCGTTCCATTTCTCGGTATTTTCATTTATGTCTGTGTTGCTGATGGATGAGAGATTGGCAAGTAGTTGTTCGAGCTCTATATTTGTAAATTCGTTTCGTTTAATCATATTTAGGACTGTATCACGAAAGGCTTCGGTTCCGATATTTATTTCCGCCTCAGAGAACAGTTGATTGGTAATTTGTTTAGTTACATAATTAATTATGTAACTGTTCTTCTCATCGGCGAGAATATCGTGATAACTGTATTTATCAAGAAGCATATTTGCTTTTTCAACAAAGTTAATTCCTCTTGTTTCGTTTGAGATAGGATTATTATTAGCATTATTTTCTTTGAGGTACTGTTCAAAGATACGGTTTGCGACGGTCCACTTTTCAGAGTAAATATTAAACCTGAAATTGAGTAATTGGGAATGAATTGAGTAAGGATTCGCTGTAGGTGGGACGTCAGAACCCCATACTGGTATGGCTTCATCAATAAAAGTCCTCAGCATACGCCTAAGTTGGTTTTCCTGACGTTCGATTTCGGTGATTTGCTGGTCAGTATACCTGTACTCATTTCCTTTTTTCATCCTTTCAATATCGAATTGCCTAAGGGACCAACCTTTCTCTGGAAAGAGGGACAGTTCAGGCTGCATAACATCTTGTGCCTGGGTATAGGAACGTTCGTAAGCGGTGAACTGAGCGGGAGTTTCGACGATATTAAACCGGTTAAAGGGATAGTCAAGTTTGTATTTCCTTTCCGCTCCTTCGAGTACATCAAGAACAATTCCGGGCACTTTATCCATTATCGAATCAAACTTGTCGGCAAAGTAATCATGCTTATCGAAATGCCAAACGCCGAACTCCATATTGCCGGATTTTACGGATTTATAGTTATATTGACCGATTACAAGCGTAATATTTTGAAGCGGAGTTTCTGGTAGAAAACGCCAAGAGACACTGTCTTCGGCGATAATTGTTTCCCCCTGGGATATTGGTGTCAATCCTTTAAGTGGTTTCACGGTAAGGTCAAACCAACTGAAATAATTTTGGTTCCATCCTGCATTTTTGTTAGAGAAAGACACGCCGGGCTTGGGATACCAGCAGGTTTCGGGAGTAAAAAGAACATATTTGGGCTCTTGGAAACAGTATTTTTTACCACAGTTTACGGCAACCCCGCCAATATTCTTATATGTGTTGAGTACATCTTCGGAAGTGTCGAGGTATGAGAAATTTTCATCAACTCTGCCACTGTAAACGATTTTCAGAGATACGTTTTCACCTTCCCCGACAATTTTACCGGCATTTATATTAATAATTTGCCTGTCCCTGTTAAATTCAAGTAGTTCTCCGTCACCGTTAAGCACGCTGTCGATGTGCAATCCGGGATTGATATGGAAGATAAATTCCTGTGAAGTTTTCAGCGCCTTACCTTTCATTGCGGCATTGGCAAAAATTTTTCTTTCGCCTTGCACAACAGATATGTTATACTCTTCAACAACAATTTTCGGCGCATCAACATAACGGTTATTTGTTTCCACATATAATTTCCTTGCGTTACCGTTTTCTATAATATTATATATATATTTAATTCCCAGCCCCCCACTGACGGTAAGGGAGATGATAGAGACTGTTATCCACTTGTAATGTCCTTTTGGGGAGTTTGGAAGTCGAGGAAAGCGGGAAATGGAGATAAAAATGAAGCCCAAACCTGCAAGCAGATATATTCCTCTTTGAATGAGGATAGTTTCAAGCCCGACAAATCCTAATACCTGCGACTTCATGACAGGTAAAAAGTAAGACATGTAGTCAAAAAGGAAATAACACTTATCCTTCAGGTAAAACAATGAAAATCCGATATAGGCGAGCAGAACGATAAACGTAATCGCTTGATTTTTAAACACGGACATCATGAAAATAGACAGCCCGATGATAAAGATAAGTGTTGGAATGTTTATCAGGATTAAATATTCCACGAATGAAAGTGCGTCAAACTCAACTTTATTGGAGGCAAAGGCAATAACAGCCACAATCATCAGTAAGACAAGGTTTAATACGAGGAACATTTTCAGGTTTCCCCAGACTTTACCGATAACGTATTGGGCATTACTGAGTGGATGCACGTAAAAGACTTCGGATGTATCAAGCCTGTAGTCGCGCTTCATGAAGTCGGAGGCAAGGAAGACTGCGATAATCGCCTCCACGAAGTTAATAATCTGTAAATTGGTGTATGAAATATTAGATGGGATAGCTCTGACGCCCCATTCGAAGATAAATATATTATCATACATTAGGTTATTGTAGAAGAACACGTAAACGAGTAGCAGGATGGATAAGATCCTGAAGAACCAACTCCTTAGAAGCAGTTTACTTTCGTACTTCGAGACGGAATATATATTAAAAATCGTGGACATCTAATAAATAATTTATTGAACTGCAAAGGTAATGAAAAAAAATAATTGACCGGCTCACAGTTCCATGTAGTATCTCATGATGGCTTCGAAGAATGCGTCGCCCAGCAGTTCGTAGCCATTGTGGGTAAAATGTATTTTGTCGCGCTTTGCCAATCCGAGTGATTCCCAGTCTTTCATTGAGCCGAGTCCTCCCATGATTGAGAACAGGTCCCAGACACCGCCAGAATACCTTTCAGCAAGTTTGTAGAAAGCTTTCCGAGCGATTTCGCCGCGCCTGTTAACCACGTATTTACGTCGTGATATTCGCAGGAAAGAGTCGTTGTTGGTGATGAAAAGGAATGCGCAGTCGGGGTTTACGTTAAGTATCCGTTTGATAAGAAGATCGTAGTTATCGATGAAGCGCTCTTCCGTAAAGTTCTTTGAGTGAGCGTCATTGATACCTATCGCAAATATTACCATATCAGGGGAGATTAGTGGAAGTTCCTTTTCAAAATTCTCGCAGTCAAGGAAAGAGGAAACTGCCGCGCCGTTAACGCCGATGGAATGGTAAACGATTCCGGGCTCATCTTTTTCGGGGATGAAGCCGTTCAGGACGAATGTTTGCGGCAGAGTACCGGTTTGTGGGAAGACTACCGTAAAGGAATCGCTCAGAGTAGGAAGATGATAGCGATAGACCTGTGTAATGGTGTCATATTCCGCTTCGAGATAGTTACTTTCGCCGATTTTGAGGCGGGGTTGGATGGTATTAATATTATCTTCTGTGTATCCGATAAGGGTCAGGCGGTCGAAATTCCACCTTGTGTCAAATGAATCAACATTGAGGCGGATAGAAATCTCAGCTTCGGGATCTTTGGTGTAAACTGCGATTCCGCCAACACCAAGCGGAACGTTGCGATCCTTACGGACGTTTCTTGCGACGTTCCATGTCCCTTTATATTTCACACTGTAATTCAAAGTATTGTTGGTTTTTGCGACTTTGTAAGGGAATATGAATCCACGTGGCGGATATACTCCGTTATTGATTTCATCGAGGTTTCGCCGTATCTTGTCGGGGAAAATTCCGGCTTGGACGTGCGAACCGCCGATGTGCATTATATTGACCCTGCCTTGCCCGAAGATAAAGACTGAGTCAAGTTTTCTGAAAAAACGGTTAAGCAGGGTAGAATCGCCGCCGGGGACAATAATATTGTTGATTTCCTGTTTGATATTATCCACGGGAAATGCGCTCGGTACGGATAATATGAAAATTATTACGGCTACGAATCGGAACTGTTTCATGCGGTTTACATTATCTTTGCGATTACTTTTTCCACTTCCGATAGATCATCAATCCGGGCAACGGCATATCCTTTTTTGTCGAGGATGAAACTGACAGGCAGTGCGTTGATGTTATACCGTTTAAGTATCTCGGAATAAATCAAATCGGGATCGCGGACACAGATCCAGGGAAGATTAAATGCGGCGTTTTTCCAGAAATGCAAGTCGGAGTCGAAGGATACTTGATAAACTTCAAAACTTTTAGAGGCGTATTTCCCGTAAAGCCTTGCCAGCAGTTTGTTACGTTCCGGCGATTCCTGTAATTCGTATGCGGTAAAATCCAGCAATACTACTTTTCCCTTGCAGGCTTCCGAGAGGCGGATTTCATTCTCTTCGACGGACTTGAGTGAAATGTCGAGGTATTTGCGACTGTCGACCGTGTTGGCTTCCGGTGCGCCACCGTTGCGGATGATACGCAACGAGGACATAAACAATGATTTAAGGTGCTCGGTACGTTTTGCGTTGGGATAGGCTACATTCCAGACGTTCGCCACGGCGCCGAAAACTTTTGAATCTGATTTCTCGTAGGGATCAAAAATCAACATCCCGTTAATCTGTTGGAAGAGGGCGAAGTAAGCTGAAGCCGAAGAGAGGTCGGCAAAAATATACTCTTTCGCTTTATCTTTGTAAGCGTTGACGATACGACCGGCTTTTACCTGGAATGAATCTGCCGGCATGGTTTTTGTTTTGTACGCGCTTTCGAGTTTCTTATATTCGCCTTCCGCAAAAAATTGCAGCATCGCCAAGTCTTTTATCTTTGCAGACTCCTCCGATCCTTCAACCGTGTAATTCCTTGCAAATCCGGCAGTATCAGTTCTTATCACAATGTTTTCCGTGCTGTCAATCGCGACATTTATCACCTCTCTTCCTGATCTTAATTGGTAGAAATCGGGAGCTTGGGGGCGTTTGCCGGAGAATTTGAAAGCGCCTTTGCGTGTCAAGACGGCGGAATCGAGCAGAACTGCGTATGAGGCGGTAATATTTTCAAAGTACACTGTTTTACCGGCGCCGTCTTTAACAAATCCCGAAACGGAAAACCCATCATTGCGGGAGCAGGAAAAAACAGTGACAACAATCACTGCCAAAATCGCCGGTTTCATTAACTTAGATAGATCCATAAACGCTAATTTACCAAAATCAGGTGCAAATATACTGTTTTTTCATTACATATTACTAACTTTGCAGCGCAAATGGACAAATACAACATTCACTCAGGCAATCAAAACGAAAAGGAACGGGAGTTCGAGAACGCACTTCGTCCTTTGACATTCAGCAGTTTCAGCGGACAGGAAAAAATTGTCGAAAACCTCAAAATATTCGTCTCCGCCGCAAGGATGCGAACCGAAGCTCTTGACCATGTACTGCTGCACGGACCTCCCGGACTCGGAAAGACAACTCTTTCTAACATAATTGCCAACGAACTCGGCGTAGGTTTCAAGATAACATCCGGTCCTGTCCTCGACAAACCGGGAGACCTTGCCGGAGTCCTGACATCTTTACAGCGAAATGACGTACTTTTCATTGACGAAATACACCGTCTCAGTCCAATCGTCGAAGAATACCTTTACTCAGCGATGGAAGATTACAGGATAGACATCATGATCGACAAAGGACCAAGCGCACGGTCAATCCAAATCGATCTCGAACCTTTCACACTGGTAGGTGCGACGACCCGCAGCGGATTACTAACCGCCCCGTTACGAGCTCGATTTGGAATCAACCTCCACCTCGAATATTACGACGCACAAACACTTACCTCAATCGTCAGGCGTTCGGCAAATATCCTGGACGTCCCGTGTACAGAAAGCGCTGCCGCAGAAATTGCATCACGGAGTCGTGGAACGCCCCGTATCTGTAACGCATTACTGCGAAGGGTACGAGACTTTGCCCAGGTAAAAGGTTCCGGCACGATAGACCGCGACATAACATGCTTCGCACTTGAAGCGTTAAACATCGACCGTTACGGATTGGACGAAATCGACAATAAAATACTGTCCATCATCATCGACAAATTCGGAGGAGGACCGGTCGGCATCACAACAATATCTACCGCACTCGGGGAAGATTCGGGAACAGTAGAAGAAGTCTACGAACCATTCCTCATAAAAGAAGGATTCATCAAGCGCACCCCTCGCGGACGCGAAGCAACCGACCTCGCATACACTCATCTCGGACGAAGCCGCTTCGGCAAACAGGACACACTCTTCTAACGGAGTTAAGAACTAAGAAAGAAGGTTTCCCATAAGATCATTTACAGAAATAATCAGTGGTGGATGGCTGGCGTTGCGGCGTATATTGCGTTGTCACCCGTGGGGAAAGTCAGGTTATGACCCTGTACCATAATTGCAGGGGTTAAGAGGGAATAAATAAGAGTTTATATAATACTG
>JAISYU010000079.1 GCA_031269685.1 Dysgonamonadaceae bacterium
CATCCCTAACATCAACGGCATTGAACTTACGGGTCTGGAAACAAACAAAACGCATCAAATACGCATCACTCCGGTCAACGATCCAACTCCAGGCTGGGGAAATGCATTCGGACATTTTATCTACACTAATGGCGCAAATAGTCAAACAAATAAGGATAAATTTATATCAATAGATGCCCCGCTAACTACTATGGCTTTTGCGCCCAATGAAGGCTCTACAAGCGCTGCCACTATGTTCGCCTATACGTTTTATGACTGCACAAACCTTACTACTCCCGCTAAAATTGTAGATACGTACAAATTGCTGGAAGTAACGGATCTGTCGTGGTTCCTTTTCGGTATACACGCCGGCAACACTTCCCTCACATCACCAATTGACCTTAGCAATATTTCGGGGTGGTTCAACGGGAATACATCAATAACGAACTTGTCGGACTTCCTTGGTGGAACACACGCCGGCAACACTTCCCTCACATCACCAATTGACCTTAGCAATATTTCGGGGTGGTTTAACGGGAATACATCAATAGCGAACATGTCGGACTTCCTTTACCAAACACACTCCGGCAACACTACCCTCGAAGACCCCATTATCCTTCCCTGGTGGTTCATCGGGAATACATCATTAACGGAACTGTCGAACTTCCTTCACGGTACACACACCGGCAACACTTCCCTCACATCACCAATTGACTTTAGCAATATTTCGGGATGGTTCAACGGGAATACATCAATAACGAACTTGTCGTACTTCCTTTACCAAACACACTCCGACAACACTACCCTCAAAGACCCCATTATCCTTCCCGGGTGGTTCATCGGGAATACATCATTAACGAACCTGTCGGTCTTCCTTTACAGTACACACACCGGCAACACTTCCCTCACATCACCAATTGACCTTAGCAATATTTCGGGGTGGTTCAACTGGAATACATCAATAACGAACATGTCGAACTTCCTTGTAAAAACACACCAAGACAACTCTAAACTCGAAGACCCCATAGACCTTAGCAATATTTCGGGGTGGTTCAACGGGAATACATCAATAACGAACTTGTTGGGCTTCCTTTACGGTACACACTACAACAACAAAGCCCTTAATCTTACAGGACAAAAGATATTCCCGAACTGGATAAAGACATTAACACAAGGCGCAACACCCATTAAAGATGTCCCGGAAGCCTTCTGCCGAATGTTTTTATTGTATCCTGCGCAAGGCGGCGATACCGGCGAACCTGAATTTGAAGACGACATCGACCCGAACACGAGCTCGATAACGAAACTGTCGGATTTAGGTAATCCGAGCACCCCAAAATATACTTACCAAGGTCGTACAGTCATCACCAGCAATCTGCCTACCGACAGCAACTGGAAGTAAAAGGCATAGACGTAATAAACAGGCTGTTCAAAGAAGGGCAGCCTGTTTATTTTATACCGTTATTTTCCTGATGTTTTTTATTTACTCTCAATGAGCAATTATTTACATCCCAAGAAGAAACTACGTATTCATTCCCCCGTCGATTTGTATTACTTGCCCCGTTATATAGGACGAGAGGTCTGAGGCAAGGAACAGTGCGACATCAGCGACATCTTCGGGAGTTCCTCCCCTGCGAAGCGGAATACGCTTAATCCATTCTTCACGGACATCGTCGGACAGTTGGTGAGTCATCTCGGTAACGATAAAACCCGGAGCAATAGCATTTGCACGGATTCCACGTGAGCCAAGTTCCTGGGCAATAGACTTCGCAAGACCAATCATTCCCGCTTTTGAAGCGGAATAGTTTGCCTGCCCCGCGTTACCGTGAACGCCGACTACAGAACTCATGTTAATGATACTGCCCGACTTTTGACGCATCATGACGGGCGAGACGGCGTGAATAAAGTTGAACGCCGACTTGAGATTAACCGTCAGTACTGCATCCCATTGCAATTCGGTCATTCGCAGCATCAGTCCGTCACGTGTAATACCGGCGTTATTTACCAAAATATCAATACGGCTGAAATCAGCCACAATGTTTTCCACAACCTTGTGGGTGTCGTCGAAATTTGCTGCGTTCGAGGCATAAGCCTTAACCTTTACGCCTTTTGCCGCAAGTTCCGCCTCAGTAGCACGTGCATTATCGTCTATAGCGAGGTCGGTAAAGGCAATATTACAACCCTCTTCCGCAAAACGTTTAGCCACTGCCTTACCGATGCCGCGTGCCGCACCGGTAATAATTGCTGTTTTTCCTTTCAATAAATTTGACATTATCTTATCTTTTTTATTTTCCCGAAGCCGGAGCCTCATTGGGAGTTATTAATACTATTGGGTTTTGTATATTTTCGTTTCTTCAGTCCGTAAAACAACAGTCCTATAATGCTGTTGATTTCCTGTTTTCCTGTATCGGAAAAACTATCTATCATACCCCTGATGTACGGCACTTCCAATCCTTTGAAAGCACTATGCAGGATAATTGCTATATTCTTGGGATTAGCCACCTTAAAAACCCCTTCTCTAACTCCTTCCTCAAGAATATTCTTCAAGAACAATATTTCTTTGATGTCGAACGGACGGCGAATAGTTTCCACGTGCCATATATCCTTGAAAAATTCAGCGTCAAGGCTGCCATTGCGGTAAACCACACGTTTAGTTGACTCAAGGCGCATATTAATGAACTCAAGCAACTTAATATCCGCAGGGAGATTCTTTTCTACTACATCCTGAAGGGCTTTATAAAGAATATTCAATTCCGATTCAATGACGGCATTATAGATTTCACTTTTATTCTTGAAGTAAGTGTACAAAGTTCTTCGTCCTCTGCCGGAAGCGGCTGCGATATCATTCATTGTTATACCGTCTATACCCGTTTCGGCAAAAAGTCTACGGGCAACTTCAATAAGTTCTTCCCTTGTCTTGACAACTGCTCCCGACATCCTGTATATTTCTTTGGAAAACACTGCAAAAGTACTAATTTTTACTCAATTTACAATAAAAAGTGAGAAAAGTTAGTAATAAATTTGGTAGATTCAAAAATAGTTCGTACCTTTGCACCCGTTATCGCGGAGTAGAGCAGTGGTAGCTTGCCAGGCTCATAACCTGGAGGTCGTTGGTTCGAGTCCTTCCTCCGCAACTAAGTAGATAGTATTTATACACACTTGAAAGAATCACTGAGAAGTGGTTCTTTTTTTTGTGCTCGCGACTGCACGGTTATACGGGAACAATTTTAGAACACCTGTTTGCATTGCTAATATAAAACAAATCAGAACTGGAAATAAATGAACTTCTGCAAGTCGGCGGTGATGAACTGATAGAGGATAAAGACGATGACGGTTACTGCGATCGCCATCAGTGTGAGAGGCATGAGCGCAAATTGAAGCCGGTAACGGCGTTTCCAGCGTTCGGGCAACCAGTGGATGATCATTCCGGCTGCTATCAGGGCAAATATATTACCGTAAGCAGTGACGACGGGGTTGATGATGGAAAAGTCCCACGTGCCGCCGATCCGGTTAATCATGTTGCTCGCTGTCGCCCATGCTTCACGGTTTGCTTCGGATGGATCAAGGTTAGAGCCTGCACGGAAAAAGAGGCGCGTAAAGGTTATGAATATATATGTCTGGAAGATTGCCCACGCTATCCCTAATTTCCCGAAACGGTTATCTTTGCGGGAGATGGTTTTATATGTATGACGGATCAATGTGCCTGTTAGCAGCAATGCCGACCAGACAAAGGCGATCGTCCAGAAAGGCTTTTGGAATGCGTACCAGAGAAGCAGTGATCCGGCGGTCAGGATTGTCGTTACTGTGAGCCGGTAGAGGGAGGTTTTGTCTTTCCAGAACTTAAAGGCGAGTATGCCAAGCCCGTTCAGTCCGCCCCAAATGACAAAGTTCCAGCTTGCGCCGTGCCACAATCCACCCAGCAGCATGGTGTCCATATTGTTGAGGTTGGTTGTTATCTTCTTCTTTATCAACCCGGATTTGAGCCTGGATGTGGCGAAGATGAGTATTACGGCAATCAGGATTGCTATTGTTACGTAAATATTGCCGGCAAGGATTATCGCTGCAAGTGAGATGGATATGATACATGCGTAGGTGCCGAATGTAGCGTTACGGTTGCCGCCGAGTGGGATGTACAGGTAGTCCTGTAACCATCGTGAAAGTGAGATGTGCCAACGCTTCCAGAAGTTACCGGCGTTCGTTGCCTTGTATGGTGAATTGAAGTTTTTCGGAAGGTAAAACCCAAAGAGCATAGCGACTCCTATAGCAATGTCAGTGTAACCGGAGAAGTCGGCATAGACCTGAAGGGAATAGCCGAATAACGCTGCAAGGTTCTCAAAGCCGGAAAACATAGTGGGATTGTCAAATATGCGGTCAACGAAGTTTACGGCAATGTAGTCACTCATTATTATCTTCTTCGCCAAACCGTTCATTATCCAGAATACGGCAATGCCGAACTGCCTGCGCGAAAGGAAATACCGCTTGTAAATCTGCGGAATAAACTCGCTTGCACGGACTATCGGACCCGCAACCAACTGGGGAAAGAAACTGACGTAAAAGGCATAGTTGAAGATGTTTCGTACCGGCTCTACCCGACTGCGAAAGACGTCAACGATATAACTTATATTCTGGAAAGAGAAGAATGAGATGCCTACCGGTAACAGGATTCTCCCGACATCAAACCGGTTACCTCCTCCTGTCGCCGAATTACCAATCAATGCAAAAATATCGAATACCCGGAAGTCCGTGCCTGCTAATCCATTGAGAATGTCCGTCAGGAAGTAGGCGTATTTATAGTAGCAAAGCGTTGCAAGATTAACGGCGATCGCAATCGTAAGGTGTAAACGTTTGCGGGTATCTTTACCGGCTGTTGCGATACGTTTTGCCTGAAAATGATTGAAGAATATCGTAAAAATAAGCAGCAGGATAAACAGTCCGCTCGTCTTGTAGTAAAAGAAGATACTTACAAATACCAGAAAGGTGTTACGGAGCAGTATCTTGTTGTTCAACAGGCTGAATCCTGCGAAAACTAAAGCAAAGAATGCCCAGAAGTAAAACTGTGTAAATAACAGCGGGGAGTCGGGATTGAATGATAAGATGTCTCTGAGTATCCGGAAAATTATCATACATCGGTATTCATAATGACTGCAAAAGTAAGGAAAAATAATTATTAATTAATAATTAATAATGGACAATGTATAATTAAAATATTTTATACAAATAAACTTTAGAATAGCAATATGAAAATACCGTATGATATGGATTCAGGTTTAGTTGTTTAAATCATTAAAACTTACGCACGGATTCTTAATTAGAATGACGGATGGCGTTGGCAGAGAATGAATTTTTTGTACCTTTGCAGCCGTATTTACCTGTAATATTATGGTTTTAAACTATATCTGGATAGCGTTTTTCGTGCTGGCGTTCCTCACAGGGATATGCAAGTTGCTGTTTACAGGCGACATGGAGATTTTCCCGGAGATGATGAACGTGGCTTTTGCAGCGGCTAAGAATGGCTTTGAGATTTCGCTCGGATTGACCGGCGTGCTTGCACTCTGGCTTGGTTTTATGAAGATCGGCGAGCAGGGTGGAGCAGTGAATGCACTTGCCCGCTGGTCGTCGCCGGTATTCTCCCGCCTGTTCCCCGATATTCCGAAAAATCATCCTGCGACCGGTTCAATATTTATGAATATCGCCGCAAATATGCTTAACTTGGACAACGCCGCGACTCCTGCCGGACTGAAGGCGATGCGGGAACTCCAGGAACTGAACGGGGATAAGACGACGGCAAGTAATCCGATGATAATGTTTATCGTGCTCAACGCGTCGGGACTGACGGTGATCCCTATAAGTATAATGGTGTATCGCGCGCAGATGGGGGCGGCAAATCCTGCCGATGTCTTCGTTCCGCTTATGCTCTCCACGCTCGCTGCGACAATAGCCGGAATGGTATTTGTCTGTATCCGCCAGAAAATAAACCTGCTGGACCGTGTGCTGCTTGGGTTTATCGGCAGTGTTGTGATGCTCATCGCCTTAGTTCTGTGGCTCGTCAAATCGTTACCGCAGGACATGATCGCGGCTTACTCTTCGCTGGTCGCTAATGTTTTCCTTTTCTCCGTGATTATCGCGTTTATAATTGCAGGAGTAAGGAAGAAAATCAATGTTTACAATGCGTTCATCGAAGGCGCGAAGGATGGATTCAAGACTGCAATAACGATAATTCCTTATTTGATAGCGATCTTAGTGGGCGTTGCGATGTTCCGCGCTTCAGGGGCGATGGGGCTTATGATCGACGGGCTGGCTTCACTTGTTTCCCTTTGCCACCTCCCGACGGACTGGGTAAACGCTTTCCCGACGGCGCTCATGAAACCGCTCAGCGGTAGCGGTGCACGCGGGTTGATGCTCGAAGCAATGCAGACCTATGGCGCCGATTCGTTTACCGGACGGCTCGCATCCCTCTTCCAGGGCGCAACCGATACCACGTTTTACCTGGTCGCAGTGTATTACGGTTCGGTCAATATCCGCAACAGCCGTTACACGGTACAGGGCGCCCTGCTTGCAGATCTGGCGGGGATTGTTGCGGCAATCTTTGTTTGTTATATTTTCTACGTAACATGAAACCGGTAAAAAATATTTTGGTAATCCGCTTCCGACGCGTGGGCGATGCGGTAATCTCTTCGGTGATTTGCTCCACCTTGCGTAAGACGTTTCCAAACGCACGGATTGACTACGTCCTGAACAGGGAAATAGCTCCACTGTTTGAAAATCACCCCGATGTTGATAACGTTATCACATTCTCACGTGAGGAAATAAAAACGCTGCCGGTATACTTGGAGAAAGTCCGTAAAACGATGAAAGCAGGATGCTACGACTTGATAGTCGATATCCGTTCAACCCTCAAGACCATCTGCTTTTCAGCCTTTTCCCTTGCTACTCCATACCGGATTGGGAAGACGAAACCGTATAATATTTTCCTCCATAACCACCGGGTTAATACCGCTATCAACGGCGACGAGATAGAACGCACACTGACAATCCTCGCCCCTTTGGAGAAGAACTTTCAAGTGCAATACGAACGTCGGTTCCGGCTTTATGTGAGCGAAGAAGAGAAAGCCGCTTTCCGAAAACAAATGGAATATTGCGGGATAGACTTTGCAAAACCTGTTGTCGTCTGTGCCGTAGCAACGCGCATACCGCATAAAATGTGGGCGGCAGAAAAGATGGCGGCGCTGCTGTCCCGCATCGTCGAAACCTTTGACGTGCAACTCGTGTTCAATTACGGAGGCAGTAAAGAAGAACTTATCGCCGGACAAATAAAAGAGGCGATGGGCAATAATCCCCGTGTATTTACCAACGTCAAAGCGGAAACCTTGCGGGATCTGATGGCGTTGATTGCCAATTCCGATTTCTTTTTCGGCAACGAGGGAGGTCCGCGGCATATCTCGCAGGCGCTTGATGTCCCGTCGTTTGCCATTTACCCGCCAGGTGCCGCGAAACGTATATGGTTACCAAATGCCTGTGAGAGGTTTCTGGGAATCGAGGCTGAAGATATATCCGAAAAGGCAGGCAATCCGGCATTATCTTACGAAGAAAAGTTTGATTTTATTACTGTCGATGAAGTGTGGAATCGATTGCATCCCGCCCTGGAAAGAATGGTAGCGAAAGGAAATAGAGGAGTTTAAGAAAACAGGGGCAAACATTGAGGGCTTGCCTTCTTTAAAACGGAGATAGCAAACAGTCCACCCAACTCAAACGGATGGAGGCAAATTGGGCAGTAGAAACAACCCCTAAGAAGCAGAAAATTTTGTGGACGCTGATAAAAGAAACAGAGCAGAAAATCAATGTAATCAACCAAGAACTTGCTCTCATGTACCCTATGACTTTGAAATGAAATAATAAATCTACTACAATGGAAAGACTTTACAGAGAGCCTTCAGAGGCAACAAAACAAGGGTTTAAATACCTGAAAAACAAATATGTAAACCCTTGCCTATGTTTAAACCTGAAGGGTGCATTTGACTACGTCGATTTTCAATTCAAATTGTAGCATCGTCGTTACGGGCCGTCATTGCGAATCTAAAGGGAGGGTGAAGCAATCCAGACTGGGGGCACCCTGGATTGCTTCGTACCTCGCAATGACGGCGGAAATCCATTGAATCTGCGACAATCTGAATTGAAAATCGACGTAGTCGAATGCACCCCTTTACCCCCCCATCATACCACATAATGTATTTGAGGTAATCTTAGATGTCGCCGACCTCCAGAAGCTGAATATCAACAAACGACTGCAGAAAAGCAAAAGAAAAGTGTACCTTTGCGGATTATTAAGAAGCTGATCATGGAAGACGATTTTGATATAAGGGATGCCCGCTTACCGGAGAATGAGCGCGAATACGAGAATGCATTGCGACCGCTCTCTTTCCGCGACTTCAGCGGACAGGCTAAGGTGGTTGAGAATCTGAAAATATTCGTTACGGCAGCCCGGATGCGCAAAGAGGCGCTCGACCATGTCTTGCTGCACGGGCCTCCGGGATTGGGGAAAACTACCTTGTCGAATATCATCTCCAATGAGTTGGGGGTGGGGTTCAAAATTACTTCCGGCCCGGTACTGGATAAGCCGGGCGATTTGGCAGGAGTGCTGACTTCGCTCGATAAGAACGACGT
>JAISYU010000105.1 GCA_031269685.1 Dysgonamonadaceae bacterium
AGGCAAATAGGATTATTTGTTTATACTATAGTGGGCTTTAAACAAAAAAAGCAGCTTATCTCCTTCAAATAAAGATAAGCTGCTCTTGGATATATGAAAAAATATCTATAACTTACGCGCGGTGTGTGTGTGTGTGTGTGTGTGTGTGTGTGTGTGTGTGTGTGTGTGTGTGTGTGTGTGTGTGTGTGTGTGTGTGTGTTAACAAATTATTTGAAATATCCAAATCATGCTCTGATTTAGAACCGACAATGCCTGACGTCATAAAGTACTTTTCCGTATCCGGCATCCTTCTTCTACTATTATATAGAATGTTTGTATTCATACAGGCTGCAAAGATACGTACTTTTTTTAAATAAACAATACTTTTGCGAAAAAAATGCTGTCAGGGCGCGTAATGTTATTAAAAAAGCCGAAATTGCCATGAATTTCTTGAAAAATATCTGTTCGGAGGAGCGGCTAAACACTATAAACTATTTCTCACCTTAATAAGTAGAGATTGCCGAAAGAGAGTTGAACATCGACATCAGAAAAAAATCTGGTGCCAGACAGTCCTTGAGATGAGACAGGAACATTCGTCATACAAGACAGATGCTCTTTGTCGGCTGTTTGGCAAAAGCCGTCAGGCATATTATGAGCGTTCAGACTATGTTTCGGACAGGGCGGTAGAAGAAGACGTTGTGTTGAGCTTTATACGCAAGGCGAGAAAAGATTTTCCGCGAATGGCTTCAAGAAAACTGCTGGTTTATCTAAAGCCATCTTTCGATGCGATGGGCATCAGCATGACGGAAAACGGCGACCCGCGGGAAAATGCCATTGCGGAACGTATCAACGGTATTTTGAAAACAGAATGGCTATACGGTTACAAGCCTGATTCCTGGAAGAGTATGGTTGCTTATAGCGGAAAAATCATTGATTTGTATAACAATCGCAGACCGCATCAAAGCATTGGGTATATGGCGCCGAAAGTGATTCATCAAACCGGCATGAAAACGGAACGCAAATGGAAAAATTATCATCTCAAAAAATATGATTACTTTTGCGAACTGTAAAGGTATAGCAGGATTATAACAAAAATGTCAAGTAATAACAGGACAAAGTACAATAATCTGTAAAGAAATTTTAGGACAAGTTAATGAAAATCAGGTAAAGAAATTTGAATTTGAAAATTCGGCTCAATGCTGACAATTGTTGCAAGTGTACGAGAAACAAAGGGTAACGGCGTGTCGTACTCTTCCCTGTACTGCCGAAACTCTCTTTCGGTTTGGAGTTAAATGAAAAAAACTGCGAAGTGTGTTGGCAGGACATTAAAAAAGCCCGACAAAATCGGGCTTCAATTTATAAACGGTTAATACCTGCTTTTCATGACTGGACCAGTTGTTTTATTTGTAAGAATGTATTGTTTTTCTTTTTCTAATTCGGTTATTAAATTTTCATATTCATTTTTTCGAAAATAAATGTTTACTACTGCCGCAGCATGCCCAATTCCTTTTCCTATTTCCGGTAAACTTGCAAAAATTTTATAATAGGGATACTCTGTAATCACTCTTAATGGAGGAACAAGAACGGCAGCACGCTCGAACCATGTAAAACCTTCATTCATTTTATCTGCAACCAAATTATCAATTTGGGGTCTTTTATCAAGCATACCATCTTTTGCCGATTGTATTATCTCAGCCCCGATTAGATTTGCAGTATATTTATTTAAGTCCGAAAATCCTGGTATTGAAACATCTTGTGTAAATATTTCAACATGTTTTATTGCCAAATTTATGCCATTATCAATTATTTCTTCATTATTATACCGCATTTCCTTACTTAACGCATCTTGTAAATCTTTGTATAATTTGATTGTATTATCTATAGTTTGCAATCGTTTTTTTACATCTTGTGGAAGATTTTCTATTTCTTTTTTATAATCCAACATTGCACAAAACAAATTTGTAACACCTGTGAGATTTTCAGCATACATGACATAGCTTGACAAGTCTGGATTATTTTTTTTTGCTTGTTCAAAATATGGATTGTATTCAAATCTGTCACAAAGAGCATTAAATTTATCGTCCGACATGGCGGAAAGTTTGCTAACATAAGAGTCTCCATTGATTTTTTTATCTTTTGTTTCCGTACTAAATATATTTTTTGCTAATTCAATGTTCTCTTTTTCTATTTCGATGCTTTTACATTGTTCTTGGGCGAACATTGTAATAGTTGAAATTAAACTTATCGTTAAAAAATATATCGTTTTCATACTACTTTTGTTTTATAAAATTTCGCAGGCAATTAGATATGCCTGCGAAATCTTGTTAATAAGCATTTTAATCTCCTTTCAAAGCACTTTTTGCATTATTTGCGTTGTTTGTTTGTTTTTGACATTCTTTACTTGTATTACAACTGTTTGAACCAGAAGAAGTACTGTTGCTACTTGTGCTCGATTTCGAATTAGAAGAAGTATTACTACTAGAACTCGAATTGGTAGAAGAAGTACTGTTGCCACTTGTGCTCGGTTTCGAATTAGGAGAAGTATTACTGTTGTTTGTACTAGAACTCGAACTGGTAGAAGAAGTACTATTGTTCGTGCTAGAATTCGAACTGGTAGAAGAAGTATTACTTGTACTTGGTTTTGGAATATTTTTCGCAGCATTTACTAAATCACTTTTGCTTGGCCCAGTAAATTCTCTGACCTGCCCTCCACTACCATCACTTGTTCTGCCAGTTGAAATAGCCTTATTTCCGGTTTCATAACCAATATGCCCTTTCGAGTTGTTTTGCGCATACAATCCCACACATGCCACAAATACCATAGCAAAAATTAAAGATAACATTTTACGTATCATAGTATTTTTTAGTTTAACGTCCGCTCCTTTAAGCAGACAAAGAATTAATAAAATCCTGTTCTAATACAGCTTCACAGGGCTTGCCCGTTTTTAGAGAGGTTTCTGCTCCTCTTATTACTTTAAGTTTTTCTTCAAGTCTTAATAGTCAATTTAACTATTAATTTATTTTACCTCCTTTTCTTTTGACCAGAATCAAAACTTTATGTGTAACCCGATTTATCATTCTATCCGCGTGCACCCGATTTTCTTGCGGGTTCACTGAAATATTTGTAACTTCATGTATAACTTTTTTCGTCATAGCGAGTGCAAAGATACGTACTTTTTTTAAACAAACAATACTTTTTACGAAACAAATGCTGTTTTAGCCGTCAAATGCTATAAAATAAGCCGAAATTGCCGGTATTTTCCTGAAAAAAAGTGCTGCTTTTATTATTAAGGAGAATCGGAGAAGCCAATTATTTTTCTTGCGCTTGCAATGTAAGAATACTGTTTGCCAGGCTACTTGCTCCTATTCGGAAAAATTCGGGCGTAAGCCACTCCCTTCCAAGTGTTTCTTTAACGATAGTATAATATTTCACTGCTTCTTCCGCAGTACGAACACCTCCCGATACTTTGATGCCGATTTTTGTCCCGTGCTGTATCTCGTATTCTTTAATCGCAAGACAAAGAACGTAAACCGCCTCAATACTCGCACCCGGATAACCCTTGCCGGTCGAGGTTTTCAGAAAATCAGCCCCCGAATACATTGCCAGAACTGCCGCACGGTAGATATTTTCCACAGTCTTCAGGAGTCCGGTTTCAAGTATCACTTTCAGTTGCACATTGCGACATACTTCTTTAATCTCCGCTATCTCATTGCATATATCTTCGTAACTTCCATCGAAAAATGCACCCACATTAAATACAATGTCTATTTCGTCGGCGCCGTCGGCGATTGCCAGGCTAACTTCTGCGATTTTTACCTCAGAAAAGGTTTGAGAAGAAGGAAATCCACCGGCAACAGAAGCAATCCGTACATCGGCAGTTAACGCCTCCTTTACCGCGCTCACAAAATTTGGGTAAACACAGATGGCGGCAACGTTGTTTATATCAGAGTGAGTGCCATCAAAATCATTCACTTGCCGGACAAACTTCCATACCGATTCGCGACTGTCTTCCGTATTCAAGGTCGTCAGGTCAATGCAACCGTAAAGCAAGCGCAACGTTTCAGCAGTAAGATTTTCCTCCCATTTTGCACACAACGCCTCTGACTTTTCCCTAACCTGCCCGTCGCTAAGTGACAGGGAATACTTTTTCAAAACTTCTTCGTATTTATTCATATACAATATTTATTCTTTATTTTTTGAATCAATAATAATCGTGACCGGACCGTCGTTGAGTAATTTCACCTTCATGTCTGCACCAAATTCCCCCGTCTTGACAGGTTTGCCAAGCATATCGGACAATTCATGCGTAAAAGAGTTATACATCGGTATCGCAAAGTCAGGTTTCGAGGCGCGAATGTACGAAGGACGGTTTCCCTTGCGAGTGGAAGCGTGTAGCGTAAACTGGCTGACACACAATATTTCCCCTCCTGCCACAAGTACCGAATGATTCATCACACCGTCGGCATCGTCAAAAATCCGCAAATTCACGATCTTCTTCACCAAATAATCAATGTCTTCATGAGTGTCGGTGTCTTCAATGCCAACAAAGACAAGCAATCCGATGCCGATAGATGATTTAATCGTGTCACCGATAGTCACCGACGCTTTTGATACCCTTTGAATAACTGTTCGCATAAATTATTGGAAAACAAGATACAAAATTAATAAATCTCAACCATACAACGCAAAAATACAGGGACGCTTGGAAAGAGACGGTAAGGTTTGTTTCTTCCATTCCGCAACGCTACGGGTAACAATCCATTCTGTGCTGAGAGTGATGTCGGCGGCAATACATAGGTTTGTTTGCGGTCGGCAAGTTTTCAGGATAGTTTCCACCATCTTTTCGTTGCGGTAAGGCGTTTCGATGAAAAGTTGAGTTTGATGTTCAGTATAAATTCGTTGTTCAAGGAACTTCAACGCTTTTATTTTAGCCTCTACATCAACCGGCAGATATCCGTTGAACGCAAAACTCTGACCATTAAATCCCGATGCCATCAGCGCCAGCAAAATCGACGACGGTCCTACTAATGGAACAACACGGATTCCCTCAGATTGTGCAATAGCAACAATATCGGCACCAGGATCGGCTATTGCAGGACAACCAGCCTCAGAAATAACACCTACGGGAAATCCCTCTTTGACCGGTTGAAGATAATTCAATAGTTCAGCAGGTGAAGTATGTTGGTTAAGCGTGTAAAAAGTCAGGCTGTCAATGTCGATTTGAGAATCAGTCTGCTTGAGAAACCTTCGCGCCGTTCTAATATTTTCAACAATAAAATGACGGATAGAGAGGATAATATCCTTATTCGAAGCCGGTAAGACTTTTGATATTTCTGTTTCCCCAAGAGGAACCGGAATCATATAAAGATGAGCGGTTTTCATTGTTGCTGTCTTAAAAGAAACTTCCTCTTGAGTCTTAACTTCAAAACTCAAAAGGAAGTTTATAGAGAGGAGATTCTTAAGAATTTATTTCTTTATCACCGTGTAGGTAAAGGAAAAGTCCACATTCTGGTCGGTTGCCTTTCCGTCGTCGGAAGTTTTTGCCTTATATGCGGCGGATACCGCGCAAGTGAATAATAGTTCTTTTTGCTCCGTATAGTAGGTTGCGGTTGATTTTTTTACCGTAATTTTTACATCGGAAATTATCGGATAGATTGTACTTAACCATTGTACAAGATATTTGACTTCGTTTTGTTCCGGGATTTCAAATACAAAGCCCTTGATGTCGCTAGTAATAATTTTTTTATCGGTTCCGGTGTATTTGAAGTTGGAAAAAATCTCCTTGTCGGAAAGATGTCCCTGTTCGCTGGTGTATAAAGCCAAAGTGTTGCCGGGAGCAGATTCAAGACGAACCTCTGTGTTATAGTTCGTATAATCGTCTCCTAAAACAGATTCCGGATGAAAGTTCACTTTCCCGATGTATTCTCCTGCCAATATGCTTCTTTCTGCCGACAAATCCGGCTGCTCGTCGTCACTTTTGCACGAGAAAAGGCACGGAACAATAAGAAACAGCGCTATGATTTTTGATAAAGTCTTCATACGCAATAATTCAAACTGAGAAAATAATTATTTGAAATAGTCTTTGACCGCTTCGTTAGGTACCATTTCTTCTTTAAAGACGTATGCACCTGTTTTTGGGGACTTCAACATTTTAATCACTTTGGAAAATGAGCGTCCTTCTGATTTTTCGCGGTATCCCGCGACTGTTTTCTTTGCCATTTTTTATACGGTTTTTACTTGATTTCTTTGTGAACTGTAACTCTTTTCAGTACAGGGTTGTACTTTTTCAGTTCAATCCTGCCGGTAGTATTTTTCCTGTTTTTTGTAGTGATATAGCGGGAAGTACCCGGCATACCGCTATCTTTGTGTTCGGTACATTCGAGAATGACCTGTACTCTGTTTCCTTTTGCTTTTTTAGCCATCTTGTTTCCTCCTTACTTGATTATAAGTTAATGTAACCTTTTGCTGCTGCGTTTTTCAACGCGGCATCCAAACCAATTTTGTTAATAGTACGCAGACCGTTAGCAGATACGTTGAGTTGGATCCAGCAATCCTGTTCTACCCAGTAGAACTTTTTCCTGAAAAGGTTGACGTTGAATTTGCGTTTCGTCTTCAAGTTTGAGTGCGAAACATTATTTCCGGTCATAGCCTTTTTCCCACTAATTTCACAGATTTTCGACATTTTAGTATTGTTTTGCGTTTATTATAAGATTATGAATCAGCAAAATGACTTATTTTTATAGCCAATTTCACTTACTTTTCAGTCTGCAAAGGTACGAATATTTTTTATTTTATGCAAGCAATCATGAAAAATTAAATATTTTACGCTTTTTTGGAAGAAAGACGGTATTATTACAAAAAAATTCATACATTTGCAGGCTGAACGAGATAGATACTGTTCTATCGGTTAAAAGTTTGAATTATGAGCGATAAAGTTGCTAATGAAGAAAAGGCACCTGAGATTGTTGAAGAAACTTTGGAAGTAGTGCCTGCCGTCGAATCAGACGTGAAATTAGAAGAGGAGTCGGAAATAGCGTCGGAAACGGATACTGCTACCGAAGTAGAGGCTGTTATCGAAGCGGAATCCGTCACGGAGACCGAACAGGTTGCCGTCGAAGAGGCTGTTGTTGTTGATTTACCCGACAGTACCGAAGTCACAGAACCAAATACCTCTCCTAATAAGGAAGCGATAATCCTGCGATTGGCGGAGATTGTTGTTCAGGATATAAGTGATGTTGTCAAGAGCGAGGTAGAAGCGCTAAAGCAGGCTTTTTACCGACTGAAGAACGTTGAAGTCGAAAAAGCCCTCAACGCTTTCACAGCAGGAGGTGGCGCACCGGAAGACTTTAAACCGGAAACCGATGAAACAGAAAACCGCCTGAAGGAACTTCTTGCTGTTTTTCGCAAAAAGAAAGCGACTCTCATTGCTAATAACGAAAAGGTGCTTGAGGAGAATTTGCAGGCAAAGAAGGCAATCATCAAGCGCTTGAAAGAGCTGACTGATAGTAATGAAAGCGTCGAGAACTTTAATAAGATTCGAGATGAATATCATAAGTTAACGCAGCAGTGGAGAGAAATCAGGCAGGTTCCGCAGGCGGTAGCGAACGAACTGTGGCATGAGTATCAGCATTACAATGAAAAGTTTTACGATCTGCTGAAAATCAACCAGGCTATGCGTGACTACGACTTCAAAAAGAATCTCGAACAGAAACAGGCGCTTTGCGAGATTTTGGAAAGGCTTGGCACGCAGCAAGACCCTGTCTCAGCGTTCTACGAATCGCAAAAGTTGTATCATGAGTGGCGTGAGACAGGTCCGGTAGCGAAAGATTTACGCGATGAGATCTGGGCGCGTTTCAGGGCGGCATCGTCCGTTATAAACAAGAACTATCAAAAGCATTTTGATGTAATTCGTGAAGAGGAACAGCGCAGTTTTGCGGAAAAGACTAAATATTGCGAAGCGGTTGAGAACATTGATTATTCCAGGTTGAACTCATTTAATGAGTGGGACAGGAAGACGAAGGAGATATTAGAGATTCAGAAGAAATGGAAGGAGTTAGATCTTTCGGTTAAGAAGCAAAACAGGAAGATTATCGAGCGATTCCGTACGGCGTGCAACGTCTTTTTCACCAGGAAATCGGCTTTTTTTCAGGAGTTAAGGGAGGAGTTAAGTATATGTCTTGAGAAGAAGATTTCGTTATGCGAGCAAGCGGAGGCGTTGAAGGACAGTACGGAATGGAAAAAGGCGACGACGGAGTTTATAAAGTTACAGGATGAGTGGAAGAACATCAAGCATAAGCCGAATAGGAAAGCCGACTCGATATGGAAGCGTTTCAGCGAAGCCTGCGACTATTTCTTCTCGCAGAAGAACGAACATTTCTCGTCGGACAAGATAAAAGAGACCGAGAATCTCTTAAAGAAGAAGGAGATCATCAACAATATAAAGGAGATAAACGCTACTGCACCGTCTAAGGAGTCATCGGACAGGGTTCACAACCTGATGTCGGAGTGGAAGGATACAGGTCCGGTCCCGTTCTCCGACAGGGAAAAGATATATAAGGAATACAGGGACGAGGTAGACCAATACTTCGACAAGCGTAATTCGGACGAATCGAAGCGGCGTTCACATTCCCCCAAGGCATCGGCTGACGGCGCTTTTCCCGATAGGAAGAAGAGAAAGGAAAAAAGAAACGGGAATGACAAGGGGAATGGAGGCAGCAAGATATTCTTCGAACGTGAGAAGTTGTTGCGCACTTATGAGCGGTTGAAGAGTGACATACAGACTTATGAGAACAACATTGGCTTTTTATCGGCGAGCACGAAAGGTGGCGGCGGATTAATAGAAGAAATGCACCAGAAGATCCGCGACCTGAAGGAGAATCTCAACAGTACCCTTAAGAAGATAGAGACTATAGACGAACAGATAGAGAACGGATAGTTAACAGACAACCCATACTTATAATTATATAATACACCTTTGTATATGATATAGAAAACAGAACTAAGCAAGCATGACATATAGGAGAAGCGTCGGAAGCAATATTCAGGCACTTGGAATCTAGACAATTTCACAGGGAGGACAAAGGAATAAAGCGGTAGCAATCGCGTTAAGCGTGGGCTTTACTCATTTATTCAGTTGTCAGGTAGTCTAGAACCTCAAGTGCAGATAAAAACGTGAGTTTAGTCCGCGCTTTTTTGTTGCCTGCTGGGGATAAATATTACAAAGAGGAGGAGTATGTTATACAGTAAATTACCGGTTGTTGGTAAGGAATTGAGAGGAGAAACATTAGTCGAGGTAATAGATTACGGGAAAGGCGAAGAGGTAACGCGGCACATACGCGGGATTTCGCTGGTATTTGTTTTGCGGGGCGGGATAAGTTACACTACGGGCGGAGGTAACGGAGCGACGTACGCAGGGAAGGATGAGATGTTCATTGTATCGGACAGGGCGAGGTTTACTTTTGTTGCATTGCGGGCTGGGAGGTTGTTATTGTACCTTGTCCCTGATCAGCAGTCCTTTGTTTACCGGGTTCAGTATTATCTTTCACCTGAAAAGAAGATTGGTTCGCATGATATTGGCAAGACTTTGCGCATGAGAAAGTTATTCAGGAAAACTCTTGACTGCTTTGTGGATGCTATTGAGAATGGTTTTATTTGTCCGGCTTATCTCAGCGCCAAGATGGAGATTATACTTATTTATATTACGATAGCCTACCCTGAGGAGGTGTTGGCGGGCTTTTTTGCGTCGGCTGTACCGGAGGGGGATCGCTATAGTTTCGACAACGACAACAGTTTCATGGAAAAGGTTATTGCTTGTACGAATAAAGTATTCACGGTTAACGAGATGGCGAACGCTACCAACCAGAACAGGCAGACGTTCAGGGATAATTTCAAGAGGATATTCGGCATGACACCGAAACGTTGGATACATGAAGAGAGGAAGAAGGTGATTATATCCGAGTTAACCGTTGGAAATCGTTCTTTGCAGGAAATTGCAGACATTACGGGCTTCAGTTCGGAGAGGGATTTTTACACTTATTGCAGGAAGGAGTTTGGTCGCACCGCGATCAGCATCAGGAGCGGTAATCAGGAGTGAGAGCCGGCGTTGTGTATTCGTTTTCCAACAAAATACATTCATAATTCGACATATTACACGGGGAATTACCTCTACTTTTGCCGTACAATTACGGTTCGGATGGCAACAGTTTTGAGAGGGTACGGGAATTTTGTGTTTAGAGGTATCATATTGCCTGTGGCAGTGCTTGTGGTAGTGATTTGCGAGCCGTTATGGGCGCTGGTCTGCGGAATTTTGTTCGCGCGTACCGTCATTTGCTTAATATGTTGCTTCATGAGACCGCCACCGGAGGAAATTATTTACGGCAGGTTAAATCTTTTTACATTATGTTTCGCCGGTTTTCCGGTTATTATTATCAATTATCATTTATAAATTACAAATTAATACAATCAAGCAATGAAAATAAACGTTTTCTTAATCGCGATAATCGTTATCGCGGCAAATATGAGCAGTATAATGGCGCAGGTTACGGTCGGATCGACCGAGAAAGCCGTAGAGGGCGCACTGTTACAGGTTAAGACCGTCGATGACGATGTGTCGGCGGGAGGTTATAACGCGGAGAAAGGAATAGCGTTACCGCGAGTCGCGTTAGTCAGTGACACGTTGCTTTCGCCTATGTATGAGACGGATGCGGCGAAGAGCCTGATACATGAAATAAAGTCCGGTCACAAGAGTTTAACCGTCTTCAACGTAACTACGGACGAGGACAACAATCTTTCGGAGGGGATATACTACTGGGACAGTGTGAAATGGGTTCCGATTCAGAAGGGTACGCAGAAGGCGCTCTTTGAGATCGACTGTAGTTCGGCTCAGGTGCGCGGGTCTTACGGGAACGGCGTACCGGTCGACAACTCCAACTACATCAGGATCGGGTCAATAAATGTTACTCGCGAGGGTTCGTACTCGATAGTTGCGACTTCCGAGCCGGACAACGGGTACTTCTTTGAATTATCGGGAAATTTCTATTCCGGGGGCAGTTATTCGCTTTCTATTCCGGCGATGGGTTCTCCGACGAACGCTCAGACGGACAGGTTCACGTTGAAGGCGAGCGGAGGGCAGGATAAGTGCGAACTTGACATCACGGTCAGGGACATGACGACGCCGCGTAACTTTACGATTGATTGCAATTCGACTGTTATTGAGGGAAAATACTTTGAGGATCAGCCGTTAAACACTGTTATGGAGAATGGTCCGCACAGGATAAAGGTAACTCTTAGCGTTGATCCCGATGCTGTGGGTTCGACAGCCGACCTTCAGACTGATGAGGTGGACGGCATATATTTCAAGGGCAGTGCACTGCTTACACAGACGCCGAAGCAGGAGGTTTACCTGACCGGTTTCGGCACTCCGCGCGGACTTAACGACAAAATATTTACAATAACATGTAACAGTGACAAGTCAACCGCTTCATGCAACGCAAACCTCTACATGCTCATCCCGAGGAAGCGTTTAATGACGCTGGGAAATATAACGCAGCCGCTGTATGCCTACAATGCCGGTATTGTAGACACCAAATCCCCAAAGAGCAATCTTAATACGATGCTTACCGACAAAGATAATTTCGGGTATAACCAGTGGTCAATAGTCAAGTTCCAGGGATTCAACAACATGGGGACAGCATGGGATGCTAACTTCGTGCCTTCTGCCAGCATCAACGACTGGAAGGACGATGACCGAGACATAATTGCGTTTAGTACGGAGACATGGCATAATATCAGCGCTTCCAAGCTTGAGAATATTCTTATGGGTTACGACGGCAACGCTAGAATAGACATTTTCATGATAGGGTATGACACGGAGTTTTTCAGGGATGCAAATTCCGAAGACATTGCGCGCTGCAAAAAATTGGTTGATTTCGTGAAGTCGGGCGGAATACTGATGATATGCTCTGAGCAACAGATCTCAAACGCTAATTTCATGAACATGCTGTTTGAGTATCCGGCGATAAAGATAGAGTCTTCGGGTGGAGGAGGCGCCGGTTCGCGTTACACCTTTGGTTTTGACATTTCCAACATGGATAGCGAAATGAAGCCGTACTTTTGCAGGGATGACGACCCAATTTTGCGGGGACCTTTCGGGGACATTGTCGGACGGCATTGGGGTGAAGACGCGTCACAGACAAAATTTATCTTGAATCTGCCTCTTGACGATATTGTAATCTATTCCGGTGCGAGGTTTTTGAAAGACATGGGCTTGAATCCCAAAGGGGTAACCGTATTCAGGCACAGGGAATTGCCGTTCGTCTTCATTGGCGACGGGGGCTTTAACTCTTCGGAGAACAGGACTCATTGGGATGTCACTGATAGTGCTTGTCCGTTTGTCTTGAAGACGAAAGTAATTAACGGCAGGATATATAATAATTACCCCGACTACAGGCTGAACTTTTTCGCTTCCGGTAACCGTGTATATAACGCGCTTTTCACTGCTAACGCCTTTGCATGGTGCATATACCGGGCGGAAGAGTATAGGAGGTTTCACAGGTAGCAGAAATCCAGCTTTGCATTTAATGATTAGTGGTTAACGGTTAATAAATAGAACATTAACTGTTAACCGCTAACCGTTAAATACTATACTGAGACAGTAACTTTTTTGATTATCGCCTGATATATTTTCTTATATATTATTATTTTAGCGGCGTAGGCGGCTAACTCAGCGGCGTAGGCGGCTAAACCAGCGGCGTAGGCGGCTAACTTAGCGGCGTAGGCGGCTAAACCAGCGGCACGTGCGGCTAACTTAGCGGCGTAGGCGGCTAAACCAGCGGCACGTGCGGCTAACTCAGCGGCGTAGGCGGCTAAACCAGCGGCACGTGCGGCTAACTCAGCGGCACGTGCGGCTAACTCAGCGGCACGTGCGGCTAATTTGGTGACGGTAATGTTTAATACGTACGCCGATAAGTGCGTAACATACTTAAAAAGATGCTTTTACGCCGAATTGAAGTGTCTTTGCAGAGGGATATACTCCGGTATCTACGCCTGATGCTATCTCAGGGTCATAGCCAAGGTATTTTGTAAAAGTTAGAAGGTTTTGCGCGGAAATGAAAAATCTGAGTTTAACCTGTGATGCGGCGATGCCGACAGGTAACGTGTAACCTGCCGTCACATTGCGTAACTTTATATACGATGCGTCTTCAATGTAACGGCTGTAATTTTCATCCTTGCTGATATATACGCCAAGTTTAGGTACATCGGCGGATGGATTGGCAGGCGTCCATGCGTTAAGTACTTCTGTCGATAAATTGTGCGTAGTATTGTTTTCCGAAAGGTGTCGCCTAAGTTTATTATATATTTCATTTCCCTGAGATCCCTGTAAGGAAACGAAAATATCCCAGCGACCGGCGGTAAATGTAGTGTTAAAACCGTACGTAAAGTCGGGCTGTACGCTGCCGATGACAGTCCTGTCGTTGTCTCTGTCTATCCTTTGATCGTCGTTAAGATCCCTGAGTATGACATCGCCGCTCGCAGATACACCGTCATAAATATAACCGTAAAATGAGCCAGCCGGATAGCCAACCTTAAAAATCTGCTCGCCGGATTCACCAGTCAGGTAATTATCCTGTATTAAACTTGTTACAGTATTTACATTCCTTGCAAAATTTGCCGCAACATCCCACTGTAATTTATTTTGCCTGACAATATCAAAGCCGACTGCAACTTCAAATCCAGCATTGGTAAGCGAACCGAAATTAACTGTCTGCTCAATCGCCTCCAACGGAAGATACTTTTTTGTAAGCAGGTTTGCAGTTTTTTTCCTGTAAACGTCAAATGTGGCTTTCAGGCGGTTATCAATCGCGCCTGCGTCTATGCCGGCGTTAAATTCCTCGGTAGTTTCCCAGCGCAGATCCCTGTTTCCGGCGTTTGCAATGACGGTTGCCGGCTCATTCCCGTAACGGCTCGCAGTCAGGCGTGAAGCAAATTCGCTGAAACCTATTTCCTGGTTACCTGCTTTCCCATAAGTGCCCCTTATCTTGACGGTATTAATAAAATCTCCCGCAATATGCCGGAAAAAATCCTCATCACTCACGTTCCATGATGCACCGATCGAAGGAAAAACGCTCCACCTGTTACCCTCAGCAAAACGTGACGAACGATCGGCGCGAATTGTAGCAGTCAGATTGTACTTCCTACGAAACGTATAGTTGACACGACCAAGCACAGAGTGAAGTTCGGCGCGTTCAGGGAGATTAAAAAGAGGTAATTCCTTGCCAAATGCAAGATTATCGAAGTCTTCAAGTTTTATAGCCCTGGTAAGGATTATATTTGTTACAGTCTTCTGCGATGTATAGCCGGAAAGGAGGTCTATATAATGATCCTGCGAAAGTTCACCGGTATATGTGACAAGCGTCTCAGTCTGTGTTACATCTGTACGGCGATTCCCGACAGATCCGCGTCCCTGTATGTCCTGGTTAATGCCAAGTACAGTGTTTGGAGGGGCAAAGAAATTCTGCGTAATGTAATTTATGTTAGACCCGGCGCTGAACTTAACCGCTAAACCCTTAACCTGTGCAATATCGTATTTGGCGCTCAATTGCCCAAGTAAAGATGTGCCAACAGTCTGACCGATACTCATTTCTAAATCGGCAACAGGATTAGCCGCAACGCCATAATAACTAAGTTCAGACTGCTCAAACGGATTATAATGGTTATAACCGTCAGACGAACCGCTATCATAAACAGATAAAACGGGAGGCATGAAAAGAGCGTATACTAAAGAATTAGTTATGCCGGACTTAAAAGGGCTGCTACTACCCTTGTAGTCGTTAGCGGCGAGTGTTGTAAGAGCATCCTGGACATAGCGCCCGCCGGTAGCGTTAACACTGACGGTCAGGTTGTCGTACAGTTTCTTATCAACGTTAATACGACCGCTGAAACGGCTGAATCCGCTGTTTAGGACGATACCTGTCTGTTGTGTATAATTTCCCGAAAAAAGATAACGTGTCTTATCGTCGCCTCCACTTGCAGATACCTCGTGCGTCTGCTTAATACCGGTCCTGAAAACGGCGTCCTGCCAGTCCGTATCTGCAAACTGATAGTTCTTCGCTTCAAGGGAATTCCATGGAGTTGTATTGGCAAGTTCTACGCGATTAATATCCTCAAACTGCCGAGCATTCAACAGGTCTATCTTCTTCGAGCGATTGTCTATGCCGATCGAATACTGATACCTGACAACATTCTTCCTCCGATCGCCTTTCCTTGTCGTAACCAGAATTACCCCGTTCGCGCCCCTTGATCCGTATATAGCCTTTGCAGATACATCTTTCAATACCTCAATAGATTCTATGTCGGATGCATTGATAGATGACAGAGGATTAAGGCTGCCCTCGATGCCGCTAACGCCGGCTTGCGTGGCATCCTTTTCACTGAAATAAATGAAGCCGTCAATAACATAAAGCGGCTCGTTACTTGCGTAAATAGAATTGCCACCCCTGATGCGTATCTCCGAACCACCCCCAGGCTGACCGGATTCCTGCGTGACATTAAGACCGGCAACCGCGCCTGCCAATAATCCGTCAACGCTTAAAGATGCATTATAATCAAGGAAAGATGTGTTTACGGTAGATATAGCGCCGGTTAATTCCTTCCTGCGCTGAGTACCGTAACCTACAACGACAACCTCGTCCAATATCTCGCGATCCTCAACCAATACAACGTCAATTCGCTCGCGCCCGCCGACAAACTCCTCGTCAGTGAGATAACCCAAATACGAGAAAACGAGAGTATCGCTATCTAAAGCGTTAATCAAATACTCTCCAACGTCATCGGTGACAGTCCCAAATACACTGTTTCTGATGTGAACGGAAACCCCCGCAAGAATCTCCCCATTCGTAGCATCCCTTACATTGCCTTTCCTGACATTAGCCGTAACAGAAAGACTGATAAGTACAAAATAGCCGCATACTGCGTAAAATTTCTTTTGCATATTATTCTTCTTGTTGATTTTTCGGGCGCAAAGGTACGGGGTTTCCAAAGATCGTGAAATACCCTAAAAAGGGTATTTTTCAAAAAAAATGAATCGGCAATCCCCTACGGAAAAATCCCGCACTTCTCCGTTTCGACGGTCGACGGTCGCCAGGGCAACCTGATAATCGGCGCATTAGGCGGCAAAATCATCGAAGAGGCGATAAAAAGAACGTAACTGTCGCAAACCTGCACAGTCTTCTTGCAAACTTCCGCCTCCCCCTTCTTTAAAGTCTTTAAAGTCCTTAAAGCCCTTAATGTCCTTCTTTAAAAAACCCCCGCCATCTCGCCAATTATAACAACCCGCAGGGTTGAATATAAATAACCCCCAATGAAGCGCAGCGATTGGGGGTTAATTGTGACCGACATCTCGCCAAATCCCGCCTCCCCCTTCTTTAAAGTCTTTAAAGCCCTTAAAGACCTTAACGTCCTTAAGCAAAAAAGCAGCGCCGCACTGCAAAATAACATCGTCGCACTGCAAAATAACATCGTCGCATCGCAAAATAACATCGTCACATCGCAAAATAACATCGTCACATCGCAAAATAACATCGTCGCATCGCAAAATAACATCGTCACATCGCAAAATAACATCGTCACATAGCGAAAAAGCAGCGAGACATCGCAAAATCCGAAGTAAATAACGCTCTTGTTTACCGTTAACCGCTAAACTTTAACCGTAATTACTTCTCAGAGTTCCTAACTCCCAATAATTATAACCTGAAAAGTTTATTTCTTCGCGACGGGAAACATACTTATCCTGAATTTCGTGCAACCATACGGCACAAGCGTGATATATTCATCCCCGCCCGTCTCTACCTCCGCCGCCGGCAAAGGAAGAACGTGCGTCGGATGCCAGTCAAACTCGCCGGCTTTGACTTTTAACCTCACAGGCGCGTCATCAATCTGCCATCTCCATACATCCGGCATCGGTGAGCGCTCAACTTCAACCTCGTTTCCGTTGTCGGAAAGCAGCGCATAGTTCCATTTCCCGTCAGGACTCTGTTCATTCGGGCTGATGTCTTTTATTGCAAGCGCAAATAGCAAAGGTCCGTATGAAACCGTTCGGTATGGGCTGTTGATGTTCTTTTCCTTCGGCAATACCCTTTTAGCACTTGTTCCGTGCACGTAATATCCGATCGACGGATAGGGAGTTTCCTTCCCGTCAGTAATTTCTACCTGCATCGGGAAACTTAATGCTATCCTGTCATCCCTTTCCCACATCCTGTTGATTTTGAAAAACCCGTTAATGTTATTGTCAATGATTACCGGCTCATCATTAACCTTTATTGAGGGATTACAACACCAGGAAGGAATGCGTAAATAGATGGGGAAGGCGCTTCTTTTAGCCGGTTCGACGGTAATTGCAACAGTTTCCCCGAAAGGATAATTCGTTTCGGAAGTAATTTTAACCGGAATATTTTTACCTGCCACCGCATTGACGACGGAAGGTCCGTATAGCGCGGCAGCAAGCCCGTTGTCCGCCGTACCCATCCACATGTGCATCACATAATTCGGAATCACCCTGTTAAGATTCCCCACGCAACACAAAACTTCATGCCCCGTGTTCTTATAGTTATAAGCGCCTTCGCCTGGATGCCCCGGTATTTCGGAAGGCATAACGGTATCTATCCTGTTAGGCGACTGGTAGTAGGACATTGTCTTGAAATCACGGGAAACAGGCGCCGGTCCGGCGTTAAAAAACACCTTCTCGATGCGGTCTCCCCACGCACCCTCACCGGTGATCTCGAGTAACTGCTGATATGTCCACCCCGAACAGGCAACATTACACGTCTCCGTGTTTCTTGTCGAGCCTTTTCCGGCAACAAACTCCTCGGAAGAAGCAATATCGTACGGCAGCAAGTGATTTTCGTCGAGCCATTGGATATAATTCTTCGAGGCGCTGAGTAATTCGTGCCTGCCTGTGACGGAATACATCATTGCCGGAATACGTATGTTCTCATAGGTGACAACTCCGTGCCCGCTGTAGAAATCTTCATGGTTCCACCTGTTTACGGTATTAACAGTAAGGCTGTCCCGCGCGATCCCACGTATAGATTCCAGCACTTTACCGTCACCACTCAATTCATACACGGATAACATCGGGTCGATATTGGTACATCCGCTCACGCCGTAGGTTTGGAAAGGAACCGGCAACACATCGAACTGCCCGTATACCTTAGTTAGCGCCTCCAGGATGCGTTCTTCCCCCGTCGCTTCGTAATATGCGACAAGCGCCCTGCCCATGTGAGAGTGCGCCCAGTTATCGAAGTGATCGTTCTTGAAATCCATATCGTCTTTCCAGTAAACAAACGACTTGCCGCCGTTTAATACGCCGTTGACGACCGTATCGAGCCTGGCGCTCACTTTATCTATCAACGCGCCGTCGTTAAGTATATACGCCAGCCTGACAGCTCCGTCCAACCAATAGGAAGATTGCTCCAGCGCCCAGCCGGTACCCGTCGCGGAGTCAGTACCTGTCGCCGCGAAGCCGATACCTTTCCACGCCATACCGTATGTAGCGGTCCATTCATCTAAATGTCCCGTAATGCCGTCTGCAGCTGACTCCGCCCAGTCTTTAACCCACCCCTGCGGATAGACGGCGCCCGCCGGTAACGGGATAAATACCGGCTTGACTATGATAGATGTATCGGCGGCAATGAAATCACGCCTGTTAAGGAAAACAGCGTCCCTCTTGCCCGGCGCATATCCCCTGTCGCAGGCAAAGATTACGACCAGCAGGAAAACAGATAACAAATAATTCTTCATATTAATTTAAGTTTTTTATGATTAAAAAAAGATTACGCAGGACTTAACACAGAAGTTTAATTATTTAGTTTCAGCACTTTTTCTTTTAATTTGCTGAAGAACTTTAACCTCTCTTTCTCTGAAGCGCCGTTAATAGAATTTGATTTACTAATCAGGTCCGTTATCGACTCTTCGTTTATATTGCTCAATTTCTTGTCATCAGAGTACATTAGGGATATTGGCAGGGGCATCAACGATACTGTTTTTATGTCGTTATATCCAGACAGCATCGTACTGTTTGAAAAGTCAATGGAGCTCAAATAGAGTTCAAAAGGCGTCTTTTTCCCCGAAAAGTCCTGGCATTTGTTTTCCGTGCAATTTCTGATGTATTCAATCAGTTCCAGTGTTTGTCCGCACAAAGAAGCCAATATTGAGTTATCTTCAAACAGATTTAAATCAGAGTAATACTCAAGATAATTTATCAGTGGCGAGAGTGTGTTTAAGGTCCATATTTCGGTTATCTGGATTTTCTTGGAAGCGTCCGCTATTTTCTTGAAAAAAGTTGTGTTTTCGTTAGAGTTATAAGTTTCTAAAAATTTCTCGAATGTCATCTTTTCCCATTTATTAATACTTCGATGCCAAACGTATATCCTGAACAGCATCAGTTCCGGGAACTGTGCATAATGAAAGAATGGAATATCAAGGGTTGGATATTTAATATAGCAATCCTTGCCGGCAGCAAGGATTTCCATAAATTCAACTATAAAAGCTAATTTAAGTTTGAGTGATTCCTGCTCATTATCGTTCGTTTGTGCCTGCCGAAACAGCACATTATCCGAATTTTCACTTAAAAGAGCATCCATTGAGACGCCAAAACGACGGCACAACAATTCTATTTCCTCTACATTGATTAAGGTGGTGCCCCTAATTCGCCTGTAAACAGAATCGAGACTCACATGAAGAGTGTCTTCAATAGCGTAGGCAAGGGAATTGTTTGCAGGCAGTTTCTTTTTGATTTCGTTCAAAAACCTGTCTTGGATATTGGTTTTGTACATCGTGTTTTGTTTTTGATTAAGTTATTAATTCAATGTGCAAAGTTATATATTTGTTTTTATACGAAAAAATCTTTTGCGAAATTAAGTAATCCGGCAAAATAATTTTGCTCAAATCCGTAAATATTTACAATGCCTCTCGCGTTTTACGCGGAAAACAATTATTGATCGCCATACTTCTCCTGTTTTTGCGTATTTTACGTATTTTACGAAATACAGGCGCGCAAATCCGTTTTTTTGACTGCGCCGAATCATCTACTTTTGCATCGTAAAATTAATAAACGAGGTTTTATGAATACTTACAGAGCATCTTCCTGTATTATTTCCGTTAGATTAGAAAATGAAACAGTTTGCGGCGACTGCCGCAAATGGGAATTTCACTCAAAAGTCGTTTGCGGCGACTGCCGCAAGCAGGAATTTTCCCGAAAGTCGTTTGCGGCGGCTGCCGCAAGCAGGAATTTTCCCGAAAGTCATTTGCGGCGGCTGCCGCAAGCAGGAATTTTCCCAAAAGTCGTTGAAGATTAATAATTATTATAATGAAAAAATTTATCCTCTATTTCCAACCTGCCCTCTACAACATCCTGCATAACAAACCGTATGCCGTATTTTGTATTTTGGGTACGGCATTAACGTTTATCTTTGTAGCGCTTGCATTGCAGTTGATACATATATTTACAAGTAATTACCCGCCAATGACCAAGGCAGATCAGATTGTTCGTCTGGACTATTTCAAAAATAGCGAAGGAAAAGGTATCGGAGGTATAAGGTATACCGAAATGAATGCCTTTGTTGAAGGGTTGAAAGATTTCGACGGTATCTCATTATATCATGACAACGCAATCAATATCATAGCAAACGGGCATTTGTATTCCTGTATGGTTGGATTTGTAAACGCCGATTTTTGGAAAATGTACGATTTTGATTTCCTGTACGGTCGACCTTTTACAGAAAAGGAATGTGACAACCGCAAACCGGTAGCCATTATAACGGAAGGTATGTCGCAAGATTACTTTAACACGAAAAACGGCGTCGGCAAGAAAATTACTTTTCAAGGCAATGAATATGAAATAAGCGGTGTCGTGAAAAATTTTTCATTTTTCTCCACCCCGACGGATATGTGTACCGTATGGGCGCCATACGTGTTTAATAAATTCATTCCCAATGCTACTCTTTCCTATATAATAGATGTGCTTACTCCTTCAAGTATGTCGACGAACGAATCAAAGGAAAGAATATCAAAGGCTGTACGGTATTATTTTGATAATAAAAATATCAAAGTGGACTTTCCTCCACAAAAAATAAAGTTTTTAAAAGATGCCTTAACGACAAAAGAAGGAGATATATTTCGATATGGCGGTATGATAGCCTTATTCCTTTTCCTGCTTATTCCGGCGATCAATATTTTGTCGCTTAACAACGCCAATACGAACAACCGTGCAGAAGAAATCGCAATACGGAGAACTTTCGGCGCCAGTCGCCTCTCTTCATTCCTGCAAATCATGATGGAAAATTTCCTGCTGGTTCTTGGCGGTTCAGTAACCGGGTTGCTTTTATCCATACCCGTCATGAAGATAATACAACAGAAAATTATGACCGGTTCTTTTACGGAAAATCTGTCATTAGTGGGGCAAATAGACTTTGTGGTAATTGTTGCAGGCGTATTGCCGGCGATATTAGTCTTTTCGCTTTTGTCGGGAGGACTACCGGCATATCTGATTTCGAAACGCAATATTGCACAGGTGCTGAAAGGAGGTTCAAAATGAAACATCTATTGAAAATGGTATGGAATCAGTGGCGCAGTTATTCCGGAATTTGTACAGAACAGATTTTGGTAACTGTTGTACTGATGCTTGCGCTTGTTTCGCTATCCGAAACAGTACAAAAATACAGGACACCCGGTATGTTGGATGTGGAACACACATTTAGCATAGGATATATGTACACGAACATGATGGGAAACATTACATCGGAAGAAAAGAAAAATACAGATCAGAGCATGGAGACGCTTGTCGAGAATTTGAGAAAACTGCCTTACGTAAAAGCGATTTCAAGAGGCAGGAATCTGGCGCCTTATCTAAGAAGTGACGATATCTATACGCATATGGGTTCAGATTCTATCCGTATTGATGATAAACAATTTCTGGCGGTGCTAAAGTCTTCTGACGAATATGGCGCTTCGGTTCTGAACCCGGAAATAGAAGAAGGCTCCTGGCTGCAGGAAAACCGGGCATTGCCCGACGGTTCGTTGCCGGTCGTTATTACCCGTCAGTTTGCAGACAAAGCCGGCTGGACTACGGCTGTAGGGAAAAAGATACCGTATCGTTCTAAAAATCTCACGGTAGTCGGTGTCGTTGCCGGACTGAAACAGGAACCCTTTATTCCTTCGCCGGTGGCGATCGTTGCACCGATATTCGCGTCTTCTGGATCCATTTATTCGGAAGCTCTGGCGAAGATAAAGCCAGGCATGGAACGTGAATTTATTGATGCGTTTCACAAGGAGTTTACGCGTTTGATTGCCAGTGAAAAGGTAGAGCCTCTTATACATGATGTGCAATTATTAAAGGGAATGTGGGTATCACAATCTATTTTACCCGTTACATTACAATCTATTTCCACGCTGTTTCTTTTCATCTTTGCTTTTATCGGAACTTTCGGGCTGTACTGGATGATTTCCCAAAAGCGCATTAAAGAATTTGCTCTGCGCATTGCGTTTGGTTCTACGAAAAGAGGGTTAATGAAGATCGTTATAGGAGAAAGTCTGCTGGTTACTTGCGTTGCCGTTCTTCCTGCGTTGGCGCTGTCGTTTTTTATTTACGAATACGATACGGTTCATATGATTGCTATAGGCGCCACCCTGTTTATCATGCTGCTGTTTGCTGTTGTCAGCGCCTGGTATCCGGCATGGGTGGCGTCGAAAATCAATCCGGCAGAGGCAATGAAATATGAATAAACTGATAAATTATTACAGATATGATAAGATTAGAGAATATTAAGAAGGTCTTTTATACCAAGGAGGTTGAGACGCGGGCATTGGATGATGTAAGTTTAACCGTCATAAAGGGTGAGTTTGTATCTATTATGGGACCTTCGGGTTGCGGCAAATCGACATTGTTAAATATAATGAGCATGCTTGACCAGCCGACGGAAGGCAGGGTGTTTATCAACAGCGTCAATGTTGCTGAGATATCGGAACAGAAAAAAGCCGAACTGCGTAACCGTACGTTAGGCTTCATCTTTCAGAGTTTCCACCTGATACCGGCATTGAACATTATTGACAATGTAGAGCTTCCCCTGCTGTACCGGAAAGGCGTTTCCGCCAAAGAGCGCAGGGAGAGGGCAACTGCGGCGCTTAAGAGAGTTGATTTGCCTCACCGGATAAAGCATTATCCGTCGCAACTGTCAGGCGGTCAGTGCCAGCGTGTGGCTATAGCGCGGGCAATAGTCGGGCAGCCAGAAATCCTCCTTGCCGACGAACCTACCGGAAACCTTGACAGTAGAATGGGAGAGGACATCATTCATCTGCTTCACGATATAAACAAATCGGGTACAACGATAGTTATGGTAACTCACGATACAAAGATGGCGTCGTATACGCATCGCATACTCGGAATGCTTGACGGAAGGATTATACGATAGATGACAGATGACCGCATATCACATATTGCGATTGGCATATTCCGGTAAGCCGGCATGCAACGACAATGTAAGCCGGCATGCAACGACAATGTATGCCGGCATGCAACGACAATGTATGCTGGCATGCAACGACAATGTATGCTGGCATGCAATGACAATGTATGCTGGCATGCAATGACAATGTATGCTGGCATGCAATGACAATGTATGCCAACATTCGGTAGTTAGTATCATTCCGAAACGTTTAACAACATAAACCAGATAATAAAATGAACCTTAAAACCCTTCTATTTCCTGCGCTCCTAATAGCCTCCGTTGCTATAAACGCACAGCAAAGGCAGCGTATCACGCTCGAAGAAGCGCTCGCCATTGCCGAAGAACAGTCGCTCGAAGCAATGGTAGCGCGTAACCTTTACCTGACCGCATACTGGCAATACAGGAGTTACAGAGCCGATCTGTTCCCTAACATAGTACTCGAAGGAACATTCCCAAGCCTTAACCGTTCGCTGACCCCTTACCAAAAGGAAGACGGTACTTACGGGTTTGTCAGGAACAGTGCGCTGATAGAAGAACTCGCAATCGGAGTAAGCCAGAACATCCCGTTAACAGGCGGTAACATCTCGGTATATTCCGCCTTGCAGCGCATCGACCAACTGGGCGACAGGAAGTCAACCGGATACATGAGCGTGCCGTATACCCTAACCCTCAATCAGCCGCTGTTCAACCCCAAAACCCTGAAGTGGGCGATGAAGATAGAACCTGAACGGTTCAAAGAAGCGCGGCAGCAGTACCAGTCCAATATCGAAAGCGTTTACATGAAAACGATAGACTATTACTTCGAACTGCTTCTCGCACAGGCTAACCTCGATATAGCCCACATTAACAGGGATAATGCCACGAAACTGCATAACATAGCGAAAGGCAAAAAAGAACTCGGGCTAATATCCGACAACGACCTGCTCCAACTGGAACTCGCCGCAATAAACGCTCAAGCGGCTATCATATCGGCAAGGCAAACGCTGGACAAGCAAATGATCTCATTCCGCAATTTCCTGCGAATCAACCATGATGTCGAACTCTCACCGGTTATACCGGAAACATTATTCGATACCGATATATCGCTCAACGAGGTCAGGGAACTCGCCGCAATCAACAATCCGCTTACCCATAACAGCCGACGGTTATTACTCGAAGCGCGGCAACAGATAGACATTGCAAAGACGAACCGAGGGTTTAAGGCAGACATTGCCGTTTCCTTCGGTAACACGGGCAGTGACCTTACTTTGCCGGATTCATACCGTAATCTCCAACAGCGGGAAATAGCCAGCCTCGGCATAAGGATACCAATCCTTGACTGGGGAAAAGGTAGCGGTCGGGTTAAACTCGCCGAATCGCAAAACGAGGTCGTGAAGAGTCAGGTGGAGCAGACAGAGTTAAACTTCGAGCAAAACATTATCCTGTCCGTCACGCAGTACAAAGACCAGGGTCGCCTGGTGGCGCTCGCTCAACATGCCGATTCCCTTGCCCGTCTCAGATACGAGACCGCTTTCCAGACCTTCGTAATGGGTACTATCAACGTCCTGGACATCAATGCCGCACAGGTTGAGCGTGACAATGCCCGACGGAAATACATAAATGAACTGTACCTGTCGTGGCTTTGCTATTACAACCTCCGGCAGTTGACACTATTCGACTTTAAGACACAATCCGAAATCAGACATTCACAAACTAATTAATTAATATGGATACAAAACTATCGCCTGAATTTATCAGGAAGCGACGCAACAGGCAGATTGCAAACATATCTCTCATTGCTATCGCTATCATCGCCGCATTTGCGATACTTACTTCCGTACTGCGTACCGGCATATCCCGCGACGAGATTTACACGTCGGTCGTAGACCGTGGAGCGGTTGATATATCCATCGGCGCTGTAGGCAAAGTAGTCCCGCTCTCGGAAGAGATTATCGTCTCACCCGTATCTACTAAGGTCTTGGAGGTGTATAAGAAGGCGGGCGAAACGGTGGAAGCAGGCGAAACGATCCTCCGCTTAGACCTGGCGACCATCAATGCAGACATAGAAAACCAGAAAGACGAGATGTCGATGAAGCGCTATAAACTTGAGCAGCAGAGGCAGGAGTCGCAGAGTACCCTTTCCGACCTGGAGATGCAGATCAGGATCGACGAGATGCGTATCAAGCGCATGGAAGTGTTGCTCAGGAACGAGAGGTACCTGGACAGTATCGGCGCCGGTACATCCGACAAGATACGCCAGGCGGAACTCGATTATGACGTCGAACTGCTGAAACTTAAACAACTCAAACTCAAATACGAAAATGAGAAACAGAACGCAATTGCCGACATCAGGGTACTTGAACTTGATTACAGTATCGCACAGAAAAACGCTCATCTGAAGAACAAGATGTTGTCCGAGGCGCAAGTCCGTTCTCCGCGCAAGGCTACCTTGACCATGGTTAATGACCAGATAGGTTCACAGGTTTCCGCAGGCGCGCAGTTAGCCATCGTCTCCGACTTGGAGCATTACAAGGTTGACGCGGAAATCTCCGACAGTTACGGGAGCCGGATAGCGTCAGGCAGTAAAGTAACAGTAAAGATAGCCTCTTCTGAACTCACCGGAATTGTCGGCAACATTGTCCCCTCCGTCAAGGATGGTCTGATCAACTTCACCGTACTGCTTGAAGATAACGCTAACACCCTGTTGCGTTCCGGTCTGAAGGTTGACGTATACGTCATCAACTCGATAGAAAGCGACGCCATGCGCATCAGCCGCCGTTCATACTACACAGGTGCAGGCGATTATGACCTCTGGGTTATCTCCGGCAATGAGGCTACGAAGCGCAAGGTTGTCCTCGGCGAAAGCAGTTATAACTACGTAGTCGTGAAAGAGGGGCTGGAAGAAGGCGAGACCGTCATCATCTCCGACATGGCAAGATATTACGATAAGAATACGATAAAAATAAAGTGACATCGTAATAAATACAGGATGAAAAAACTATGCCGGTACTTATTGCTGTGCCTGTTGTTTGCCTGCGGTGAATCTTATTCGCCGGACATAAAATCCGCACTGAAACTTGCAGGTGACAACAGGCAAGAGTTGGAAGCAGTGTTGGTACACTACGGTAAGAATCCCGCCGACTCATTGAAACTCCGGGCAGCAGAGTTTCTAATCTCAAATATGTCGGCGCATTTTTACCGTGCGGAGAAGACAGAACTTCACGAAGCAATAGATTCCCTGAACCGTGAGTATAAGCAGAATCATTTGAAAGACTTTGATATATATTGGACAAAATATGATTCGCTGAAAACAGCCGTACATATTTCTCCAGTTGAAGTATTCCACGACATTAATTCATTAAAGGCAGATTTCCTGATTAATCATATTGATAATATTTTCGCTGCCTTTGAGCATAGCCCATGGAAACAGAAGACTCCTTTCAACGATTTTTGCGAATACCTATTGCCATATAATCTATCCCGCGAGAAGCGCGAGCTTTGGTCTAAAGTTTACAAAAAACTAAATGAGCCACTCTTTACCGATGTTTTTAAGCAATATAAAGAACAAGGTACAACGCTTTGTGAAGTTTTTAACTTGCTTAGGGATTCGATAAAGGTTAAGGAAGAAATAATTCTGTTCCCTGATTTTAACTGGATTAACGGCATTCCTCCAACATTTCTCAAAAATGCTTTGTGGGGAAACTGCGAACACAATACATTTCATTTGACTTATATTTTGCGTGCGGCAGGTATTCCTGTTACTGTAGATTACGCACCACAATGGGGGACGTACAATCAGGGACATTCGTGGAACGTTATTATAAACGAGACTGGTGAAAGAATACCATGTGATATATGGACCAATGCCGGTAAATGGAAAAATGATGTAAGGATAGACCTGCCTAAAGTGTACCGTTACATATATGCAACAGATAAGAACAAAGAAAGTGGAACAGGTGATCACTTTGTGCCTAAATTGTTCACAATGAACCTACGCGACGTAACAAACGAATATGTCCCCGTTGCAGATGTAACGCTCGTATCTAAAGAAAATCCTTCGTATCTCTGCGTCTTTGACAACCGTGAATGGATGCCGGTGGCGATTGCGGAAACAGAAAAGGACAAAGCAATTTTCAGGAACATGGGGCGTAAGGCAGTATATTTCCATGCCCATTATACAGGGAAGAAACTACAGACAAAAGGTTTCCCATTTTTACTTGACAGTTCGGGTAATATATCATTCTCCACAATATCCTCCAATAATATTTTTACCATATTATTTTAATTTTGTCAAATGTTTTATTCTTGTTCTTTTAGAAAATTTGCATTCCAAATTTCGCATAACGTTCCGGCTGTTTGCGACGTTTTTGCAGCCCGAATAAGGGCTTGCGTAGCAAGACCAGGGCTGCAAAAATGTGGCGGAGTTTTGGCGTGGGAATGGAGCGAAGCGGAATGACC
>JAISYU010000076.1 GCA_031269685.1 Dysgonamonadaceae bacterium
ATAAGGTATGAATAGGTGCAAGTGTGTGTGTGTGTGTGTGTGTGTGTGTGTGTGTGTGTGTGTGTTAACAAAATATTTGACATATCCAAATCATGCTCTAATTTAGAACTGACAATGCCTGACGTTATAAAGTACTTTTCCGTATTCGGCATCCTTCTTACGGGACAATATGTGTTCGTTTGCATCATAAGACGCGGCAAAGATACGTACTTTTTTTGAATAAACAACAGGTTTTGCTATTTTTCGATAAATTTATGTGCATTTCTTTTATTTTGATGCCTGATGTAGTACAAGTGGTACGTTCAATTATTTTTACTAATTTTGCGGCGGATTTTTTATAAAATTTATTTGTATTCAAATGGAAACTTCCGAATTATTGAAAAAGGTCAGGCAAGTGGAGATTAAAACCAAAGGGCTTTCGCGGAATATCTTCGCGGGGGAATATCATTCGGCTTTCAAAGGTCGCGGAATGGCTTTTTCCGAAGTCCGAGAGTATGAATACGGCGATGATATAAGGGATATTGACTGGAACGTTACCGCAAGATACTCGAAGCCTTATGTGAAAATCTTCGAAGAGGAAAGAGAATTGACGGTCGTGCTGCTGGTTGACGTTTCGGCAAGCAGGGATTTCGGTACTCACACTATGCTGAAGCGTGATATGATCGCCGAAATGGCTGCAACACTTGCTTTTTCAACGATACAGAACAATGATAAGATTGGTGTGATATTCTTTTCCGACAGGATAGAAAAGTTTATACCACCGAAAAAAGGTAAAGGGCATGTGCTGTATATCATCAGGGAATTGCTCGACCTGGAACCGCAGGGACGCAATACGGATGTATCTATGGCGTTGCGTTATCTGACCAATGCTATCAAAAAGCGCTGCACGGCGTTTGTGTTTTCGGATTTTATTGATGACGGAGACTACAGTCACGCCCTGACACTTGCGAGCCGCAAACATGATCTTGTTGCAATACAGGTGTATGACCGTCGCGAAACCGTGTTACCCAACGTCGGTCTTATAAGGGTAATGGATGCGGAATCGGGAAAGGAAAAGTATGTAGATACTTCATCGCGCCGTATCCGAACAATCTATGACGGATGGTGGAAGCAACGTAAGGATTTTATGTCGGAGGCTTTCATGAAGAGCGGTGTGGATTATATTTCCGTGAGAACGGACGAGGATTATGTAAAGTCCCTTATCGGGCTGTTTAATAAACGTAACTGATTTGTTTTTATGAATATGGTATATAAATTCCTGACTGTTTTGCCGGCGATGCTGTTCTTTATCATGCCGGCATCCATGGCGCAGAATCCGAAGATTAACGCCTCTATAGATTCTATGCATATATTTATAGGGAATCAGACTTTGATGCACGTGGAAATTGCTGCCGGTAAGGAGATGCCGGTAACATTGCCGGCTATTTCGGATACGATTGTCACGGGCGTAGAAGTGCTCGACATGTCTGCTATTGACACGGTCGATATTGGTAATGACAGGATGATGCTGAAGTATGATTACAGGATAACTTCGTTTGATTCGGCGGTGTACCTGCTGCCGTCGCTGATGGTTATCCAGGGACCCGATACGGCTTACTCGGAAGAACTTGCGCTTAAAGTTTCAACCTTGCCGGTAGATACCGAATCCAAACAATTTTATGATATAAAAGATATAGTCAAACCTAAATTCGTGCTGTGGGATTATATAATGATGCCGCTTTTAATCTGGTTTGCCGTTCTTATTGTTGCTTTTATCGGGCTATTGGTTTACAGGATCATAAAGAAAAAACCGCTGCCGTTCCTGACTAAGGAAGAACCAATATTGCCGCCACACGTCAAAGCGTTCGGAAAACTTGACGAAATAAGATCGCAAAAACTGTGGCAACAGGGAAAAATGAAACTGTATCATTCGGAGATTACAGATACGCTGAGAAAATATATCGAAGAACGGTTCAATATCGGCGCAATGGAGATGACTTCCGGCGAAATATTGAACGGGATGAGTGACGTAGATGAGGCAAAAATGTCGATAGATAAACTTAAACCGATACTTTCCATTGCCGATTTCGTGAAATTTGCAAAGTATTCCCCACTGCCGGAAGAGAATGAGATGAGTCTCAATAATGCTTACCTGTTTGTGGAAGATACAAAGATAGTAGAGACGGAAATTCAGGGAAAGACCGACTAAAAGCGGCAAGTGGCATCATATAGCCTAACTGTTTCTACTGCCGCCTTCACGTCGTGAACACGTAAGATATTCGCTCCCTTAGCAAGCGCCAGCATGTTTAATGCTGTTGTTCCGTTAAGACTTTCCGAAGGTGTCGTTCCCAATACGTCCCTGATCATAGTCTTACGGGAAAACCCAACCAATAAGGGCATATCAAATATCCTAAACTCTTCCAGACGCCGTAAAACTTCGTAATTCTGAGCGGTAGTCTTGCTGAACCCGAACCCGGGATCGATCCATATATCGTTTACCCCTAACTGATGTAATTTGTTAATCCGTTCGGCAAAGTAGAGCATTATTTCCTGCATCATGTTACCGTAATTAGTGTATTGCATCATAGTCTGCGGGGAACCCAAACAGTGCATCGCTATGTAGGGAACCTGTAACTTGGCTACCGTCTCAAACATCTGCGTATCCAATCCTCCGGCGGAAATATCGTTGACTATAGCCGCTCCAAATTCTTCAATTGCGCAACGGGCTACTTCCGAACGAAAAGTGTCTACAGATACTGTTGCATTGGGCGCTTCCCTAAAAAGAATCTCCAACCCGAATCTTAAACGGCGTATCTCTTCATCTTCCTCAACGTATGCCGCCAACGGACGGGATGAGTATGCGCCGATGTCAATTATATCCGCACCTTCTTCAAGTATCCGTAATACCGCTTCGGCTATCTCCTGTTCGGTCTGTTTCCTGCTCGCACCGTAAAATGAGTCCGGTGTTATGTTAAGGATTCCCATTACTTTCGGTGAAGAGAAGTCAATGAGTTTCCCGTTTATATTGCTTGTCATATTAACTGTGGTTTAGTTGCGCGAAATTACTGTGAATTTTCGGATTATCAAAAAAATCAGTACATTTGCCATCTAATAATTCCTTTTTCCCGCAATGATAATCGAAAACCTTTACGAATTATACTTAAACAATCCCCTTGTATCGACCGACAGCAGGAATTGTGCGCCCGGGTCTATCTTTTTTGCACTGAAAGGTGAAAAGTTTGACGGTAATGACTATATAATGCAGGTCCTCGAAGCCGGCGCTGCGTGTGCGGTGGGTGACAGTAAGGATTTGCCAAACGACAAACGGATAGTTAAAGTAAATGATACGCTGCTTGCCTTGCAACAGTTGGCAAATTATCACCGTCGTAGAATGAAGACGCCGGTAATTGCAATCACAGGCACTAACGGCAAAACTACTACAAAAGAATTGCTCGCTGCCGCCCTTTCCTCCCAACATAAGACACTTTACACACAGGGAAACTTTAACAATCACATCGGTGTTCCTCTCACTCTCTTGAAATTGAATAAAGATCATGATTTGTCAGTCATTGAGATGGGCGCTAACCACAGGGGAGAGATTGCCGCGCTTTGCAGGATTGCATGTCCTGACTACGGAATTATTACTAACATCGGAAAGGCTCACCTTGAAGGATTCGGATCGTTTGAGGGTGTAGTAAATACTAAGACGGAACTTTACAATTACCTGAAAGAAGAGAATAAAACTGCTTTTGTAAATGCGGATAATCCTCTCTTAGAACCATTCCTCAACGGCATGAACACAGTAAAATACGGATCGGCTGACGGGAATCTCGTTAGCGGCTCTGTTTTGTCGTCTGTTCCTTATTTAAGTATGCAATGGAAAAAGGGAAACAGCATTGAAACGTACAAAATCAACACACAGTTGGTAGGAAAATATAATTACGAGAATGTACTTGCAGCGGTTTGCATCGCATCTTATTTTGATGTAACGCCGGAAAATATATGCAATGCTATTAATAATTATCTTCCTCAGAATAACCGTTCGCAGAGTCTGCAAACTGCCCGTAACCACCTGATCATCGACGCCTATAACGCTAATCCCGGTAGCATGAAAGCCGCTCTTGATAACTTTATTGCCTTGCCCGCGTTGCACAGGATGATTATTCTCGGAGAGATGCTGGAACTTGGAGACTATAGTCGGGAAGAACATCAGAAGTTGGTAAATGAGATACATCATTGCCCTGATCTTGAGCGGGTGTTTCTGTGCGGCGGCAGTTTTGAAAATCTCGACGGCATACCTTCTGCGTGGAATATTTTCCCTTCTACGGAACAACTTCTGGGTGCGCTTGAGAAAGAAAAGATAGAAGGATACAGTATTCTAATAAAGGGTTCCCGCGGCAACCGTCTGGAGAAAACCGTAGAATGGTTGTAGAAAACGATCTGTCTTTAGAAATACCAATGCGACTGCAGTTACTTTAATTTGCCCTTATTCTCTACCGATTACTCACCTTCAATGTTATATGCCTTAATCTCTCCGAACTTCTTCCATGTTTCTGCTGCTTTGTAATCTTCAACGGACTCGGCGGGAACGTAAAGCGTGACGTTACTTAAATCAACGTTATAAAATACCCAGCCTTCTATATTTTGCGGCGTCGGGTTATAATTAGTAACGGAAGTCAGTCCGCTGCAACCGTAAAAAGCCGCAATTCCAATACTTGTCACGCTATTCTCAATTACGACCGTTGTAATAGTATTTCTATACGAATACCATGGAGCATAATCCTGATCGTAATAATCCGGCATCGCCCCTTCTCCGCTCAAACAATCATACTTCTCCACAGGAGAAGTTGAAACCGGCATCGGCGAAGGTGCGGGGAATCCATACGAGCCGAATATGAGTCGCCCCGAAGCAGCAGCCTTGATTTTTTGTGTTACTTTTTTATCAAGACAAAAGTAACGAAAGCAAGAGCCGTAAGGCTCGGATCTATAGGTTTTGGATTTAAATCCAAAGGTCTCGGGTGCGCACCCAAAAGTCTCGGGTGCGCACCCGGAAGTTTTGGGGATGCACCCGGAAGTTTTGGGGATGCACCCGGAAGTCTCGGGGATGCACCCGGAAGTCTCGGGTGCGCACCCGAAAGTCTCGGGGATGCACCCGGAAGTCTCGGGGATGCACCCGAAAGACGCGGGGATGCACCCGGAAGTCTCGGGGATGCACCCGAAAGACGCGGGGATATACCCAAATGATGCGGGTAAGTACCTGAAAGACTTGTGGTTTATGCTATTTGAAACGGTAATCGTATTATTCCAATCAAAAAGAGTACCGGATATATAAGAATATCCGCCAATATTTTTTGATTTGGATCTGATAATGCCAGATAGTGTTGAATACTTTTTAGTATCAGGTATCATCCTTCTATTACTATACACGATATTAATATTCATAGAGAAGGCGAAATTACATAAAGTTTTTTAACAAACAATACGTTTTTGCTAAAAAAGGCTGTTCTTGTTAAAGGAAGCCGTCGGGTAACTGCATCGTTATGCAATGCAGACTTCCATGCTGGCGTATAAGCACACGACAGTCTATGCCAATGATATGGCGGTCAGGAAATGCCTTTTGCAGTCGCTCTCCGGCAACAGTGTCAAGGTTAGAACCGTACGTGGGATAAAGTACAGCGTGGTTAATTATCAGGAAATTAGCGTAAGTCGCCGGTAAGCGCTGACCGTCAAAGTAGACAGGCTCAGCCATCGGCAAAGGTATGAGATTATACGGTGCACCGTTGGCGGTACGGAATGTACGCAGTTGTTGTTCCATTAATTCAAGCGATGCAAAATGGCTATCACTCCGGTCATTGCATTGCACATAAGCGATAGTGCCGGCATCGCAAAACCGTGCAAGCGTGTCAATATGACCATCCGTATCATCACCCTCAAGATAGCCATGATCGAGCCATAATACGCGGGTAACGCCCAAGTGAGAAAGGACATTGAACTCTATATCCCGCTTGCTTTTACAGTAATCGTTGCGGTTAGGCGCAAGCAGGCATTGGCTCGTCGTAAGCACTGTCCCCTGACCGTCCGACTCGATACTCCCTCCCTCAAGCACATAACCGAGCATGTCACGGTATTGCACGTCAGGTGCAAAGACGCCACCGTCAAATAATTTCCGTGTGATTCTATTGTCTAATTCCGATGGAAACTTCAACCCCCAACCGTTGAACGTGTAGTCATATACGCATCGTGTTTTATTTTCAAAGACAGATACAGGACCATGGTCACGCGTCCACGTGTCGTTAGCGCACACGTTAGCGAACGTTATGGGCGAACGAGACACACCGTTAAGCACATGCGTGTCCTCTTGTGATGCGCTACAAACGATGACGATTCTTTCATAGCGTGATACGGCGTTGATTATTGCCCTATAACAAAGTGTAACCTCATCAAGATACGGTTGCCAGTCCGTGCCTTGATGAGGATACGTCATTATGATCCCGCTTTGGGGTTCCCATTCCGCAGGGAGGCGTGTTGAGGTTTTAATCATGCTGCAAAGGTAATCACTTTACAGCAAGGATACAAATGTCAGTCCTGTTTTGCAGCCTTTTCCTGCTTCTCCGCTGTGTAGCCAAGCGCCTCTATTGCTTTCTGTAGCGTCACCTCGTCGGTTTTGTCAGGGTCATACTTGATTGTGACAAGTTTCTCGTCAAGATTAACAGTTAAGTCCTTCACGCCTTTTTCCCACGTGACGGTCTTTTCGATTCTCGCTTGACACTTCTCACAAGTCATATTCGCCTTGAACGAGACTTCCTCCGCTTTACTCTTTTTCTTTTTCTCAACTTTCCTGTCCTTAACCTGTTCCTTCTTCTCTTTCGGTTCGGTGTTGTCCTGCGCCGTTACGGCAATGCCGGTGAGAGTGAACATCGCCAGCATGACTAATAATACTTTCTTTGCTTTCATAAAAATTATAGTGTTTAATATTCTACATGTGATATAGTCAACTGTTGCGACACTGTCGGCGCTGCATTCCATTCATTGTTCCCTCCCTGGCTTGCTGTGATTGTGATTAACACATTCTCAAAGTGTATACCGGTGTCAAGTATGGTAAGCGTATTGCCTTCTATGTGTACCCTGTTACTGATTGCGGTAAACGTGATCGGCAAACCCGATGTAGCAACCGCTTCAAGTGTCAGTTTCGCACCGTTTTGATTGGACGCAAACTCGGCAATGCCAATATCAAAGGTAATCGTTTGCGATTTCTTGTTTACCGAATTGTCGTCATTGACAATCAGTGTCTTTGTAACCTTCGGCGCCTGAAACCACTTGTCATCGCCGTCCTGAGAAGCGGTGATGATTGTTTCGCCCTCACTACGCAGTGTAACAGTCGTTCCACTGACTGACGCGACCGATGGTGCACTGCTCGTAAACGTTACCGGCAATCCCGATGACGCTGTCGCTGTGAGACTGAACGAGCCTTCACTTAAATTATGGGGCGCAATGTTCTCGAAGGTTATGTTCTGATCCGACTTCGTTGCGTCGCCGCCTTCGCCACATGCAATAAACAGTAGCGGAATGATTGATAGTAATACTTTCCTGTTCATATATTTCAAACGTTTGGTTATTGTTACTAAGGTAATTTCCCTATGCGCCATCTTATACCGGCATAAATCTTACGACCGACTATCGGTCCCCAGACCATCGAAGCATCGAAGTCTTTACCGAAAGGCTCCTGCCAACTGCGCACCGGGTCTTTCTGGCGAAAGTCAAGCAAGTTCTCACTGCCTATATATATGTCAAAGCGCTTGCTGTTCTTCGTTACCTGGGCAAAATATACAGGGAAGGATTCGGAGTAACGCTGCTCGGAGCCGCTAAAGCCGTTCAGGTTAGGCAGGCGTGACGGTCCGTTAAACTGCGCGGTGAAGTCGAAGACCCATGCCCTGCGGGCAGTAGCATAAGCGAGGTTGACAAGCCCGCGGTAACGTGAAGTCAGCGGACGCTCAAGGGTGTAACTATTGCCTTGCCCGTCGTTATATGTTACCTCCGACTTGTTATAACGGAAGGCAGCGAAAACATCGAAGCCCCTGAAAGGCGACACAGAGACATCTGCCTGGAAAGCATCCGCGAAAGATTTCCCATTAAGATTGTAAAAGAACACACTGTGCAAGTCGCGATCAACGTCAACTACCACCTGTTTATCGAACTGAGTATGAAAATAGTCTATGCTGACGGTCAACGTTTTCTTATCCCATATAGGAATATATGTGCTGACGCTGCCACCACTGTTCCACGCACGCTCAAGGTCCAGGTTATCAATGGCGTCAACATCAAACTTGCGCGAAGTCGCCAGCAAGCCAATGTTATCGGCAATAGCGTTCGGTGAACGGTACCCGCGACCCGCAGACGCTCTCAACACCAACTCGGGAATGATGCTGTAACGAACATTGGCGCGTGGCGTGAACAGCCAGCCAAAGCGAGAGTTCCAGTCTTCGCGAAGCCCGATGATAAAAGTAAACCTGTCCTTGTTATTGAAAGTATATTCAGCAAAAGCGCCGGGAATAGTCTCGGTGCGGTCTATATTAGTGCGTGGCGTTTGAAATGCGCCTGCAGTACCGGTCAAGTTAAACCTGTCTTCATACAATGTCCGGTAATTATCGTACGCAAAACTCGCGCCTGCGGTATAACGGTGTGTCGGATTGGAAGTATTGGAGTAAAGCAGATTGCCGTAAAACGAGTTCTGAGTGCCGTTGAATGTCTTCCGACCATAGTTAAGGTCTTCGCCCGAATGGTTGAATGAAGTGATGATACCGATACTGTTGCCTTTATCGTCGGTTGTTAAGCCGGTCTTGTTCTCAACAGTAAAACCTTTGTTGCGAATAGTAGTCGTGTAGAGTTCATGAATACCCGTATTGTCGGCAGGATGCGAATGTTCGTCCTGTCCCGCCTGACGGTCGTCATACAGGAAACGGAATCCCGTACGTGACTGTATCCCGTTTTCACTTAGATAGAACCAGCGATTGTAAACATTGAACAGTTTAGAATGGGGCATATCGAGGAACGTATCATCGTTGCGATCATGATACCCTTCACCGGCAATGCTGTTTGTTTCGGTTGAGCCGTGAATCAGCAGGCTTGTGTACAGGTCTTTCGCCACTTTTGTAGCGGAAGTGATATTTGCCTCATAACGACCGAGGTGATCGGCATAGAGATTTATAAAAAGCGGCTCGGTATAGTTTGGCTTCTTTATTTCAGCATTGATTTGCCCCGAAACGGATTCGTAGCCGTTTACAACCGACGAAGCGCCTTTGGAAACTTGAATAGACTCCATCCATGACCCGGGCACGTAACCCCAGCCGAATGACGAGAGCAATCCACGGTAAACAGGCACATTTTCGGAAAGCAACTGGCTATAGATTCCTGGCAATCCGAGCAATTGAATCTGTTTCGTCCCAGATACGGCATCCGTGAAGCCTACCGTAACTGTTGCGCTGTTTTCGAAACTTTCAGACAGGTTGCAGCAAGCCATCTTCACGAGACCGGTCTTAGTAATCAGTTCTGTTTTACCGATGTCCAAGCGATTAAAGACCATACCCTTCTGTGCGCTTTCGATAACAACTTCCGAAAGGTCTACGCCTTCGGTCAAATTAAATTCAATATCCGAACGGACGGAAGAAACTTTCACGCTGTCGGTAGAATACCCGATCAGCGAAGCATAAAGCCATTCGCCGTCACCACTTCGGCGGGTAAGGCTGAAGGTTCCTTTTTCATTTGTTGCTACACCATTGCTGCCTTTACCGAAAAAGACAGTTGCTCCGACAAGCGGAACTTTCTTTCCTTTTTCTACCGATATTACGCGTCCGCGTAACGTTTGCGCCCCTGAATTTAATGAGAAGAAGAGCAGGAATACGCTTAAAACTAATAAGTTTAATGATACTTTTGACATTTCTTTGTTTGTTTTGAGGCTGCAAAGGTAGAGATAAAAAAAGGATCTGTATATACCCTATTTAGGGTATTTTTCAAAAAAAAGTAACAACGAATGTCTAAAAAAGACCAACTTAAAAGATTCTGCTCTTCGACGAATGTTCGTAATAGTCGGGATTATTGCCAAGAATATCAAGCACCGGTTTTGAGATCCTGTCTATCAGTTGTTCTGTTTCGTCGGAGATTTCTATTGAACATGCGACGACATTAGTTTTCAGTTCCTCGACATTACGGGAGCCGACAAGTGTTGAGGTCATGAACGGTTTTTTGAGTATCCATGCAATAGCAAGTTGTGCTATATGGATATTAATGTCTGAGGCTATTTTACGGAGGTCATTGACTACTTCAAAGAGTTCTTTTTCGGCGCCTGCTTCGTAGTGTCTTGACGTTCCTTGCCCGCGGTCTTGGGAGAAGTGTCGCGAATGGGCTTGATGCGGGGGCACATCTTCGACTGTTTTGTAGATACCGGCAAGCAATCCCTGTTGGAGACCCATAGATCCGATGATGCTTATATTATTGTCCATGCAATAAGGTGCGATTTCCGCTTCTATTGCGCGTGAGACAATATTATACGACATCTCGTTCACGTCCACCTGTACACCGGAATTGACGACTTCCTCCATCTGTTTACGACCGAAGTTACTCATACCGATAGACCGGATCAGCCCTTCTTTTTTGAGGTCTTCGAGTTGTGAGTAAGCCTCTTCGATGGTTGGGGGTTTTGCGATGATGTTATGGTCTGATGTGAAATGTTCCACGGCGAGTTTGTTTATGGGCCAATGGAGCATATATACGTCGATATGATCCATGTTGAGGCGTTTAAGCGATTCGATGCAATGTTTACGCACGTCGTGGCAGTTAGAGGGACTGATTTTGGAGATCACAACTGCCTTGTCGCGTTTGCCGTTAAGCGCTTTACCGAGTGAACGTTCGCTTTCGCCGTTGTTATACATTTCGGCGGTATCGAAGGCATTTACGCCGAGGTCAAGGGCGGCGTCGACGACATCATTGACATCCTTTTGCGATTGTTCGCCCCAGTATTCCCCGCCGCCGAAAGCCCAGCAGCCGACCGTCATTGCGGATACTTTGATATCCGACTTTCCAAGATTCTGTATTTTCATAATTAGTATATTAGTGAGGTGCAAAGTTACTGTTTTTTTTGATAATACCATTTACAAATTTATATATTTATATGAGTTGCGATGGAAATGGAAAGCCGACATTCTGCGACAATGTATGCTGGCATGCAACGACAATGTATGCTGGCATGCAACGACAATGTATGCTGGCATGCAACGACAATGTATGCTGGCATACAACGACAATGTATGCAGGCATACAATGACAATGTATACAGACATTCGTTGACACGGAAAATTTGCCTCCGGTACAAAACAAAGAAACCGGAGATCCCGCAGGTTCTCCGGCTCATTGTAATTACTGTCGGTGAATGACTTACAGTTACTTCACAAGGACTTTATAACTCTCCGCGCCGACTTTTACGATATATATCCCCCTGGGAAGCGCTATCACATTCGCTCCCTGAAAGCCTGTTCCGCCGTAGACTTTTTGTCCGAGCAGGGTATAGGCTTCTATCCTTGCCGATGCCGGCAAAATGACTGATATTCCGCCGTCTACCGAAGCAATCAATGCCTTAACGGTTGCCGGTACGGTCTCGATCCCTACTTCTACGCATTGCGAGAAATAGCCGTTGCCTTCCGTCGTTACATTCTCCGAACCGATGATGTTGCCGTTGTTGCATGTCAGTCCGCCACGTACAATGATCGCTCCGTCAATAGTCAGTGTTACGTTCTCGTTGATAACCAGGTTCTCCCCCTCCGGTATTATGAGCGTGTTAGCGGCCGGTATTACTGTATTTCCTTTCAACAGCAGGTTGGTGTTGATTACCGTCTCTTCGGATAAGCCTGCTTTAATTGCCTGCTGTGCAAAGGATATGTCGGCATCCTTTATTACCAGCGCATTTCCCCCGTCGGTAAAGGCGCCTGTGAGGTTGCTTGTAAGGATAACGGAATTAGTAACGTTTACCTTAGATGCGATGCCGGTAGAGATGATCGAAGCGTTGCTGACGTTGATCTCAGTCGCTCCGCCGATGCCCGGCTGGATAGGCGTTCCGTCACTGTTGACCGTGTTACGCGCTATTATCGTACCTCCCGTGATGTTGATACTTCCCGAACCGCCTCCGCCAAGGGCTGCGTTACCGCTTCCCGACGTATATATACTGCCTCCTGTAATGTTGATCTGTCCAAAGTTGATCTTCGCCTTGTTTGATCCGATGCCCGCCGAGCCGCTGCCTGCGAGCGCCGTTACCTTTCCTCCGTTGATGGTGATGCTGCTTCCGATGGTCTGCCCGTTTAACGTTCTTCCGCCGATTGCAGGAAATTCCCCGCCGCCGGTAACCTCTATCGTCCCGCCGTTGATGGTGATGCTTCCGTGAGTGGTGTGCACCTGGTTACTGCCGCCGATGCCTGAAGCCCATGTCCCGGAGGTGATCTTCACGTATCCGTCGGTTGAACCGTCGCCCGAAGCGCTGGTTATGACAACCGATGCGGAAGAAGGTACATTGCCGCTGCCGCCCTTATGCGGAACGTTGATACCCGACGCATTAGGACCGCCGCCGAGGTAGTTCTCGCCATACAGTTTGACGGTCGCTTCCGCTCCTGCCCTGATGTCAATCGCCGCTTTTGACTGACTGGCAACGTCAATGTATACGTTACGGAGTTCGATTACTACGTCCTTTACATTATCGGACACCTGTATACTGTTGACGCTTGTCGAGCCGACAAACTTGTATTCGCCCGACGCACTTATCACAATCACATTCGGATTGGTGCCCTTGTTATAGTTGGGAGCCGTCTTACATTCCCATCCCGTATCGCTGTCGCCTTCCGAGACTAAGGTGAGGTTGATAAACCCTGCCGGATACTGTGGCGGTACCGCCTGGCAGTAGTGTTCCGGCAACGGAACGTAGGTAAACGGGGCAAGGAGCTGCAGGTTATGCGCACGGTAATACGCCTGCGTCAATAACTGCGGGACGGGCGGGTTGTTTCTCCATCCTGTCTTGTTGTTGTTATACCCGTGCTCTTCTTCCCATGCCATAAAACTCTCGATGGAGCGAGGATGATCGGGATCATGAGCCGACAGGATATGCGGATTGCCAACGCCGGAGCGTTCCAGCAGGCGGTTCCATATCCAGATCCTCAACCCCAAGTCCCATCCTGCACCATGAGAGATCATCTCGTTAATAGGTTCCGGGCGGTAATAATAACTCGTACCGGTATAAGTCTGTCCGTCCTTGACACCGACGTTACTATACCCAGTCTTACCGATAAAGTCTTTCCATATCACCTTCGCCGGATCATGTTCATAATCTACGTTCCAGTAATACCCTGCATCCCACTCGCCATACAGTCGCCATACGGCATGAAGGTTGGTCGCGCCGCCACCATGCTTGTATTCCGTCGGGAATTCGCCGGTACGGAAATGAGGGGCATTAGGGAATTGCGCAAACTGGCTGCCAGGCGGCAAAGCATTAAGGTCTTCAGGCAATGAATATGCAGTATTCGCCGCGCACGGTCCGTTGTCATCCTGCTGTCCCTCCCAGCACAGGCTGCGAGTCGGTGAGTAGAAGTCGGGCATGTTTGATACGTCGTGTCCTAAAAACTCATGTCCCCACCATCCAAGCCCCGTTTGCCCGTTGTCGGGGTTACCGTAAGCCGCGTACTGTCTTCCGCCTGCGGAGAAGTTCCATCCGCCCGGCGTATCGTTCGAGAGATCGACAAAGATCGCATTGTCGAAATTGATGTGGCTCTTGATAGTAGCATTAGCGTCGCTCACCGCCATGTCCATGTTACGGCTGTTGTGTGGATCATTGCGGTAGCGGCTCAATCCGTGAGTACCCCTCTGCATGGATTCGCCCGAATAACAATATACATCAAAGTAATCTGCAAATTCCTTCAACATGTCTATCGAAAAGCAACGTTCCGCCCATGCTGTAGCGTATGCCTTTAAGAAACCTCTGCCGTTCTCCTCGTTGTAGGATTTGTAGAGGTCCATCAGATCCCATCCGTCACCGAATAGCATGATTGGAATCGGTTTCCGTCCGGCAGGGATTTCGCCGTGCTCTTTTACAATGATAGCCTCGCCGTTGTGGTAGCAACTGTCGTGATTCAACTGATAGACAGGCAGGTCAACTGTAGTCGTACCGTAGGAAAGGGTAATGAATCCGGTACGTTCACGGCGTTCAATAACGTCTCCGGTCTCGATAGAGATAGTGTCGCTGGGCCAGATAGTGACTGTAACGAGTTCACCGCCGTCTCGGTCGCCCCACGACGTACTTCCGTTTCCACTGCTCGGTTTGATGGAAATCCAGTTGTTGGGCGTTGTAAGTGTCCATGCAACTTTCGACTTCACATAAAACTGCTTTTGCCCGCCAACAGATGATATGGCGAGGCGTCTCGCAGTCAGGACATCGTCCCAGGCATGAAGATTAAGCGAACAAATAGTCAGCAATGCCGCTAAAAACAAAACTTTTCTTTTCATAAATTAAGATATTATAGATAAATTAAATGTTTCCTGCTGTTCGGCGAATATCCGCCATTTTTCCTTTGGAAAGACACTTACCTGTATTTTCAGTTGCGCTGTTGTTACATGTAATTTCATGTCTTTTCACGCCGCAAGTTAGGTATTATTTTGGAATCGGCAAAATATTTCATTGTAAATGGAATATTTGTGTAATTTTGTTCGCAGGAAATAAAGATATATGGATAGAAAACAGTTCTACGGTATTGTAAAAAAACTTTCAGGAAAGTTTATAGCCTTGAAACCGTACTTTCGTTTATTTCACATATCCATTAAAATATCGTACCTTTGCATAAAATTTAATAACAAACAATACATATTATGAACAGACTTTTTATTACTGAGCACGTGAATCTGGAGCTTTTAGGGACTTACCTGAACGGGTTTGTGGGAAAGACTTTAGATTTTGGAATCAGGCTGATTGCCTGCGTCCTTATTTACTGGATAGGGCGGAAAATCATCCGTTATATTGACCGGATATTAACTAAGGTACTGAGCAAGAAAGGCATTGACCAGTCTATCGCCTCTTTCCTTAAGAGTATGATAAACATTATCCTGACCGTTGTACTTATCATCACAATTATCAACCGGTTGGGAGTCGATACGACATCTTTTGTCGCCATACTTGCATCTGCCGGCATCGCTATCGGCATGGCATTGAGCGGCAACCTGCAAAATTTTGCCGGAGGGGTTATTATTTTGCTTTTCAAGCCGTTCAGGATTGGGGATTATATCCTTGCGCAGGGTCAGGAAGGCACTGTGAAGGAGATAAATATCCTTAATACTAAGATTATTACGGGAGATAATCGCGGAGTTTACATTCCGAACGGCGGATTGAGTGGTAATGTGATTATCAATTACAATAATGAAAAGACGAGGCGAATTGACCTTGTCGTAGGCATTGATTATGGTACTGATTACGATTATGCGCAGCGGACATCTCTTGAAATCATTCGGGAAGACAAGCGCATACTTGACAATCCCTCGCCTTTCGTCGCCATTAAAAACCTTAGTGAAAGTTCTGTTGACATTTTGATTCGCGTTTGGGTGAAACGGGATGATTATTGGGACGTTTATTTCAACCTCAACGAGCGTATTTACAAAACATTCAACGATAAGGGCATCGGTTTTCCGTTCCCGCAGATGACTGTTCACCTTGATAAGGGCAAATAGCGGTTATTTGAAAACAAATTTGCAGGGATTTAAGCCCGCAAAAAATTCTATTTTCTGTTTACCGTTGCGATCGAAGACTAAAATCCTTCCGCTGGTCACATAATCTGTGTCGGCGATATAAATATCCTTATTATGGGGGTCAATACCGAGTGCGTATGGCGTAGTAATGTCATTTGGGTTGACCCATTCGTCATTTATCTGCGTTTCTGATATAATATCGTATCGCCCGAAGAAATTATTTGTAGTCCAATCATCATTATAAGTCACTCCAAAATAATAAAGTGTATCATTTATGATGGTAAAATCCTGATTAGCCGGAATATCTATCTCTTTAAGAGTATTATCGGCGACATTTAGTTTTATGAAACCGCCCGCTGCGAAAGGTTCGTAATAGCCATAATTCCCTCGGTATGAGATATACAGGTTACCATTATCATCGGGTCGAATACGGTTTGGATTAACGCCGACTTTGATACGTTTTTCCTCCTGAAGGGGAAAAATATTGACAACAGAGAGAGTACTATCGAATGGAAGTGCGTAGCCATTCGTATTTCCGGCATAAATTTTACCATTAGCCACGGCAATACCTTCAGGATTTGCCCCAATATCAGTCATCGCGTCAATTTCAAGGCTTGCCGTGTCAATTTCAATCAGATGACCGGAGTTCGCAGTTGCATAAACCTTTCCCGAATACGCGGCAAGGTAATTCGGTTCACGGAGAAGGTCATTGTAGGACGAGATTTCGATTTTCTTGAGTTCTTTCAGGTCGTCCGCCGAGAGCACCCAGATAACTCCCGACATTGTTATCGACACATAAACCTTTCCGCCATAGACTATTATATCTTGTGCGGTGTCACCGAGTCGACCGTTCATGACATCATCTACTGTTTCGCCGCTCACAAAATCGTAATAGGAAAGGCTGGAATTATTTTTGCCCCAAGTACCTTGATTAAGGATAAGGACACCAGAAGTAGGGGTCACATTTTCCTGTTTTTCCATCGGCTCATCTCCTTGACAGCCAACGAATACCGGAATGCATATAAGCGCCGGCAAAATCTTTTTTAAAAGATAAAGTTTAGTTTTCATAATTAATACTTTTAGGATGATTTTTTTCAAAAAATATTTTTAAATAGATTATTTAGTGGCAACTTTAAATGTTTTAGGGGATTCTCTAACTGATTTTCTGACGTCCCAAAGTAAATTTTTGACGTCCCAAAGTAAGTTTCGGACGTCCCAAAATGAGTTTTATACGTCATTAATCGAATTTTTTAAGAAATTAAATACGGTTAATTGCACCATAAATGATCTTCCCTGCATCGGATACGAAGTTACGACTTCATATTGTACGTTTGCGACATTCATACACTCAACAGAGACGGTAAACGAACAATATTTTGTATGGAATTTTCTGCTCAAACTGACATTATGTTCGGCAAAGGGCGACATATTCGACTTCGGGCTGTTAGAAGCTTCAGAATACCGCATCCCACTGTAAATCAGGGTATAATTTACATCTATCATGGGCATCGTAACGCCTGTCCAGACGGAAGCGGAATGTCGTGGGGTGTACGGAAATTGCTTTTTGTAATTCTCTTTCAAAGAATTGGTTACGTCAAGCGCCCGCTGGAAGGTATATGTGCCGCCGGTTTTTATCATAAACTCCTTGCCGGCAGAAATATTGACTTCTCCTTTAAGGTCAAGACCCCGAATGTCAGCCCGACCAATGTTTTTTATCGTCCAAATCAGCATATCGTTAGTCGGATACGCAATAAGTTTGTCACTCACGATGTTACGGTAAATATCGGCTGAAATGAAAACGTATGGAAAAATTTTTGGGAAATGACTAACAAACGTTGCGCCAAGGTTAACCTGACGAACTTTTTCCGGTTTCAAAGGACGCTGACCCGCCGGCGAATAATATATGTCGGTAAGCGTCGGAAGCCTGAAATTATTCTTAATAAAACCGCGCAACCTGAATGAATTGTCATGAAAAGGCTTTACCGAGAACCCCAAATATGGAGAAAGGTTCTGCATATTTGATTTTGGGGCGGTTTTAGTACGGGTAGATAATAACTTTGCAGTTATGTTTATTTCCCTCGATTCATATTTGCCGGAAACGGCACTAAACCAGGTAGCCCGATGCGGAATGCCATTAATAATATTACCGTTCAAACTGCCAAAAACACCATCATTCGCCCACGAAACCGAGAATTTTTTACCGAAACGGTGAACAATTACGACATCGGTGAACAATTCCCGCTGAAAATAAAGGTAACGGCGAACACTAAGGTAATCCGATTCCGCATAATTGAACTTGAAGTTCGCCTGAATGTCGGTATTTTCCAAAAATGATTGCCGGTAGTTCGCCTGCGTGAACATATTTTTATCTTTTAGACGATCTTTGGAATAATCATTGTAATAAATTGCAGGACCCGGCAACTTACGGTCGGTAAAATATGTATAAATTTTCACCGATAACTGTCCTCCGTTATCAAAAACCCCGAAAATATTGCCCTCCGCCTTAAAATTCCTGACCGCAGAGTTTTGCCGGACACGATTAACAACAGTATCGTATCCCGCATTGCCAACTGTCTGACGGTAAGGATAATTACCTTTCGATTGAAGGTAATCTGCCGAACCCGAAATCGAAATACGGTCGGAAATTTTCGTGCCGAACAGCACCGAAGGATTGACGAGACCGAAAGATCCTGCCTTAAACGAGGCGCTAAGTTCTTTTTCGGACGGAAAAGCGCGGGTTATGACGTTCAATACGCCAGCAAGGGACTGCATCTGTGCGCTTTGGAAGATATTATCGCTCTCTCCGATGTCCAACGTTATCTTTTCGACGCCCGTAAGTGAAATTCGACCAAGATCAATCTGCCCTGTTTGACAATCAGTTACAGGAATACCATCCCACGTGACATTAGTTAAAGACGCACCGAGACTTCGCAGAGAAACAGTCTTCATTCCACCTACCCCTCCGTAATCTTTTACCTGAACGCCTGCAAATTGCCGAGCAATGTCGGAAACTGTCAATGCTCCTGTCGAAAAATTTTCTGAACTGACAGTTTGTGAGACGGATGTAGTGCGAAATGACTTAACCGATTCCGCAAAAATTTCTACCCCATGCAATGTTTGCACCGAAAAAGTATCAACAGGATTCTGCGCAAACAAAGACCGGCAGCACAATAACACGAGTAATATGACCCGAAAAAATTTATTTCTTAAAAACATTACCAAAACGGGGACAAAGATAAGTAAAATTTTATGAAATGAAGCATTACAAAGACTAAATAAACAAGATAGCACGCACTGTACACTCTTGTTTATCATCATCTTTTCGCCGGTGTTTAGCGTTTATAGTTTATGTTTTTTTACTACTTTTACACCCTAAAATAAATTTGATTATGAATTATTTATTAAAAGATCAGGGAAAAGCAGGTAAACAGATTGAACTATACAAAACTAAAACAATCATAATGAAAGAAATAAGAATTTGGGTGATATTAATGATGTTGCTATCCACGTTAAATCTCTCAGGCGAAACTATTCCTGTAGTTGGCGCAGAACGCACAACAATATATTTACCATTACTCGAAGATCGCCGGATAGGAATATTTACAAATCAGACAGGTATTGCAGGTGGCGAACATATCGTAGACCGACTCCACAGTAACAAAATAAATATCACTGCTATTTTTTCACCAGAACACGGATTCCGAGGCGATTCGGATGCAGGAGAAAAGATCATGGACGGGTATGATGCCAGGACAGGTATTCCTGTCTATTCGCTTTACAAGAACTCGAAATTCGTTCCCGACTCGACTGCAATGTCGCAAATAGATGTACTGCTGGTCGATATTCAAGACGTCGGATTGAGGTTTTACACTTATTACATAACCCTATATTATCTGATGGATGCTTGTGCAAATACCGGCAAACCTGTTATCCTGCTAGATCGTCCGAATCCAAACGGCTTCTATGTCGACGGACCTTTACTTGATATGAAACATAAGTCAGGTGTCGGTTACCTGCCTATCCCTGTGGTACACGGTATGACGCTCGGAGAACTTGCACGCATGATCAACGGCGAACAATGGCTACCAGGCGGCAAAAGATGCAAACTACATGTAATACCCTGCGAAAACTACTCCCATTTAACAAAATATCACCTGCCTATACCCCCTTCGCCAAATCTTCCAAACATGAAATCCGTCTATCTATATCCATCCACCTGCCTGTTTGAAGGTACGAAAGTCAGTCTTGGACGAGGCACAAAATTCCCGTTCCAAGTTTACGGTGCACCTTCAATGCCGGGAAATTTCTCGTTTACCCCGCGCAGCATCAGAGGCGCAAAGAATCCGCCATACCTTAACCGCCGGTGCTTTGGAGTAGATCTGCGGAATATCCCAGATGAACATATCTTCGAAACCGGATTCACATTGCAATATATTATCGACGCTTATGTCAAGATGAATATCGGCGAACAGTTCTTCACTCCATACTTTGAAAAACTCACGGGAGTGGATTATATACGTACAATGATTATAGAAGGGAAATCAGCCGCTGAAATCAAATCCCAATGGCGTCAGGACGTAGAATCATTCAAAGAGAAAAGAGCGCAATATCTAATCTATAACTAATGGAAAACGGCTATCATCCGGTCGTTAAGCGAATCGGCGTCCCCGATCGTTTTATTGAGCATGGAACGGTTCCCGAACTTTACCGTTTATGCGGAATGGATGTGGAAAGCATGTCTTGTCCTGAGATATCTTTACATAAAACCTTGGGTTATGACGGAAATGCACGCTATAAAATAGTGCAGGACAGTATGGATCAGGCTAAAATGATACTTGACTGGGCAGATAAACATTACCGAAACTAATTGATAAAATAAACCGGATATGCAAACAAATCCCCAACTGGAACTTGTTACTAACTATGTGCAATACACGGGACAACACATTTTTCTCACCGGGAAAGCCGGTACGGGCAAAACCACATTTCTTCACAATTTGCGGGAACATCCGTTAAAACGTATGGTCGTTGTAGCGCCTACGGGCGTTGCCGCCATCAATGCCCACGGCGTAACGATTCATTCCTTTTTTCAGTTGCCGTTCGGCCCGATAATCGGTCTCGACCGGATGAAAACGGAGCAAATGAGGTTCAACAAGGAAAAAGTCAATATCATCCGCAGCCTTGATTTGCTGGTAATTGACGAAATCAGTATGGTGCGGGCTGATTTGCTGGATGCCATCGACGCCGTATTGCGCCGTTTCCGTACGTACCACC
>JAISYU010000078.1 GCA_031269685.1 Dysgonamonadaceae bacterium
ATACCTAATTTTATATTAAAGTATCATTAAGAGCGTTTGAAATAGATATAATAAAACATTGAAAATAAGCACTTTATAATTCAGTGCCCCCGACGGGAATCGAACCCATATTTAAAGTTTAGGAAACTTCCGTTCTATCCGTTGAACTACAGGGGCGTTGCATTTTGGCACTGCAAAAGTAATACAAATAAGTTGAATAGCAAAGTAACATTCTACCTTTGGCGGATTTTTGTTACTTTTGCACGATAAAAATCTATAAATATACATTAAATATGACGATTGACAGTCTTAAAACCTCCGACAATATGTTTTTCCTCATTGCAGGTCCATGCGTTATAGAGGATGAGGCGATGGCGATGAATATTGCAGAGACGGTTCTCACAGTTAGCGGGGAGCTTGGCATACCGTATGTTTTCAAGGGTTCATTTAAGAAGGCAAACCGTTCTAAGATGGATTCGTTCACCGGTATAGGCACCGTTAGAGCATTGAATATATTGCGGAAAGTCCGCGAAACTTTCGGGATACCTACCTTGACAGATATTCATGAAACGACAGACGCAGCCATGGCTGCCGAGTATGTTGATATATTACAGATACCTGCTTTCCTTTGCCGTCAGACGGATTTGCTTATTGCGGCGGCGGAGACAGGGAAGGTTGTTAATATCAAGAAAGGGCAATTCCTTTCTCCTGCTGCGATGGGGTTTGCAGTTCAGAAAGTTGTAGAGAGCGGGAACAGGCAGGTGATGCTGACCGAACGTGGAGTCAGTTTCGGATATTCCGACCTCGTTGTTGATTTCCGTGCCATACCTGAGATGCAACAGTTTGGCTATCCTGTTATCATGGATGTCACGCATGCCATGCAGCGTCCCAACCAGGCAGGCGGAATTACCGGCGGCACACCGCAGATGACGGGGATTATTGCCCGTGCGGCTATTGCTGCAGGCGCCGACGGATTGTTTATTGAGACTCATCCAGATCCGTCAAAGGCTTTGTCGGACAGGGATACACAGTTATCTCTCGGCAGCATACGCCCGCTACTGGAAACTCTAGCCAGGATAAGCGCCGCAATAGGTACGGATGCGGGAAATGTCTAGAATCCTGCGTTGTCAACGTATAATATAAGTTTTCTACCTGCAGGTACACAGATGACGCTTCTTCCCAGACGGTTCCATTTACGTATGCTTGAGGCGGAAACTCCGTAGTGATTGCCGATTTTGATGAGTGTTTCGCCGGATTTTACTTTGTGAGTAATTTTCAAGGGTTTATTGAGTGCCGGATTAGTCAGGTTCACGGTTTTGGGGAGAAGTGATGCTGCGTGCCATCTTTTTATCTCATCTTCACGGGTTATGTATTCGCTTATTATGCTTACGGGCAGTTTTAGCGGCATCGGCTTGTAATTACCGGGTATTATCCCACGCTTATACTGAGGATTCATTGTCTTTATTTCTTCCTTATTGATATTGAGGATTGCTGCTATCTGATCGAAATGTAGCGGATAGTTAATCATGATAGTATCTGCTGCAGCCGGTGCGGATATCTCGACCGGATATAATCTATGGTAGGCAAAATAGTTCATCACGTATGCTGCTGCAATGAAATACGGAACGTAGGCTCGTGTTTCTCGCGGCAGATAAGGATAGATCTTCCAGAAGTCTTTGTTCCCGCCTGCACGTCGGACAGCCTTGTTGACGTTTCCGGCGCCGCAGTTATAGGCGGCAATAGCAAGGTTCCAGTCTTGGTAAATGTTATACAGGTCTTTGAGGAAGCGGCAAGCGGCTTCTGTTGACTTATTCGGGTCAAGTCGTTCGTCTATAAGAGAATTTATTTCAAGTCCGTAGAGTTTCGCGGTTGGGAGCATAAATTGCCACAGTCCTGCGGCTCCTGCTCTGGACAGGGCGGTTGTGTTGAGCGCGGATTCTATGATTGCCAGGTATTTAAGTTCCAGCGGCAATCCATATCTGTCGAGGTTTTCTTCTATCATTGGAAAATAGAGCGACTCCAGTCCGAGCATATATTCCACAAGTTTTGCACGTTGTCCTACGTACCTTTCTATCGAGGTGCGTACTATGGGATTCCAGGACATTGGGATAACATACGGCAGAGACTGCAGGCGTCGGATATAATCGGAATCGCTTGCGGCAGCAACTGCTTCGTATCCTTCGTGATTCATTTTATTGTCATGCTGTTGCACGTGCCACGCTTTCATCAGCGCATCCAGCCCGTTTTCAATCGCTTCGGGTTCGACCGTTGCGTTATCCTCTGCCGGCGGATTATTTTGCGCTGCAGAGTTGACGCAGGATAGCATCAATAACAGTATAAGGATATTTCTTTTCATTTTACAGTATGTTTTTTTAATATGGGGAATAAAATTTATCTAAATCTTTATTGCACAAACTCTTTCCAAAAGAAAATCTTCCGGAATTTTCTTGTACAAAGTCTTTTTGAAAGAAAATACAGATGAATTTTCTTGTACAAAGTTTTCTGTAAAGTAGATTTTTCAGAATTTTTTTATACAAAGTATTTGTGTAAGTAGATTCGTGTGTATCTACTCGTGCAAACTCTTTTCGTAAGTAGATTCGCGTGTATCTACTCGTGCAAACTCTTTTTGTAAGCAAATTCGTGTGTATCTTTTTTGTTGGATGTTTTGGGGAAAGAAAATTCGGGAAAATCTACTTTGCAGAAAACTTTGGGGAAAGAAAATTTGCCGGGTTTCCAACTGAATTCGGATTTTGAGTATTACTACCGGCGTTTCCGCGAACCCGTCAAGCGGATGAATATTTCCATCACCTCTTCCCGGTCGTCAAACCGGTTTTTTACGCCTCTTACCTCCTGGTAATCCTCGTGACCTTTTCCGGCGATAAGGACTACGTCTCCTTCTCGGGCGAGAGAACATGCGGTACGGATCGCTTCACGCCTGTCTGTGATTCTGAGCGTGCGGTCGGTCTCGGCATCGGACAATCCTGCCCACATGTCGGCTATGATGTCATCGGGTTCTTCAAAGCGGGGATTGTCGGAAGTAAGTATAAGGCGGCTGCTTAGTCGTGCGGCTTCTTTAGCCATCATCGGGCGCTTGCCTTTATCGCGGTTTCCCCCGCAACCGACAACGGTAATAATGTTTCGCTCAACATCATCCTTCCCGACGAGATTTTCCTTCAAGACTTCATGTATAGCATTCAATACATTAGTCAGGGCGTCTGGGGTGTGGGCGTAATCAATAATCACGGAATATCCGGCAGGAGAACGGAATGTCTGAAACCGTCCCGCAACCGGTATAAGGGCGCTGAGTTCGGGCAATACCTCGTCTCGGTTCATGCCGAGCAGGATTGCCGCGCCATAGACAGCCAGCAGATTATATGCGTTGAATTTCCCGACAAATTGAGTTTCTACCTCGCGCCCATTGATTGTCATAAGTGTACCGTTAAGATGAGCCTCCGTAATCTTTCCCTTGAAGTCGGCAAGCGTAAGCAGCGAATAAGTGTGTTTTGCCGCTGCAGTGTTTTGCAGGATAAACATCCCGTTTCGGTCGTCAATGTTGGCAAGTGCAAAGGCAGTAGCGGGCAAGGCATCGAAAAAGCATTTCTTTGCATCGCGATAAGCTTCAAACGTTTTGTGGTAGTCGAGATGGTCGCGAGTGAGGTTCGTAAAGATTCCGCCTTTGAAATCTAACCCGGCAATGCGCCGCTGTACTGTCGCGTGCGAACTGACTTCCATGAAGGCATAATCGCAGCCCGCATCAACCATCTCGGCAAGCAGCGAATTAAGTTCCACAGGGTCGGGAGTGGTATGGGTGGCGATGACGGCGCGCGAATTAATATAGTTGCAGACAGTGGAAAGCAGTCCCGCGCCATAGCCAAGCCGTCGGAACATTTCATATAACAGCGTAGCGACAGTCGTCTTGCCGTTAGTGCCGGTTACTCCAATAAGCGTCAGTCGCTGCGAAGGATTGCCGAACCATGCCGACGCTATTAGCCCAAGAGCCTCAGCGCTGTCGGATACACTTATATATGTAACGCCCTCCACAAGCGCTTCGGGAAACCTTTGGCAGATGACAGCCGTAGCGCCGCTATCAATCGCAGCGCCGATAAACGCATGACCGTCCGCCTGAGTTCCGTCCACCGCTACAAACAGCCAGTCCTGCGCAATCTTACGCGAATCAAAGTGGACGCCTGCTATTTCCTTTTCCGTATAACCAAATGTGGAAAGAGATTTCAATGATGCTGTGAGCTCGGATAATTTCATTTTCTATTATTTAACTATTTCTAATTTGGCAAATTTCATCAGCACGCGCTTCTTACCGAAGTTCTCAAAGTCAATGCCTATTTTTACATCGCCGTACTCGCTTGTCAGTTCAAAGACAACGCCTGTCCCAAACCTTTCATGGATGACGGTGTTGCCTATCTCTACGCCGTTAATCTTGCCGTGATTCCTGACCGCCGGTCTATTTCCCTCCATCTGCGACAGCCTACGCTGGTTAATATACAAGTTCGGCTTGAATGCCCCACCGTTAACTTGAGGCTGAAAACCGTTCCTGTTAAACGCTCCATCGCCAGGCAAGCGCAGATATTCCGGCGAGATGTTGCGTATGAAGCGGCTTGGAGCGCAGGAAAGCGACTGACCGTTGCGGAAGCGGTTCTTTGCGTAAGAAAGCGTTACATTTTCGCGGGCGCGGGTAAGTGCCACGTAAAATAACCGTCTCTCCTCCTCGAGTTCGCGAGGATTGCCGCTGCGATGCTCCGACGGAAAAAGACTCTCCTCCATGCCAACAACGAATACATTGCGGAACTCCAGACCCTTTGCAGCATGTATCGTCATCATAGTTACGCGGTTAGCCTCAGCATCTTTATCCGTGTCCTGGTCGGTCAGCAGCGATACTTCGGTAAGGAAATCGCCTATCCGGTAATCCAGCCTGCCTTCTTCCATCCTTTCCGAAACAAAAGTATATAGGCTGTTTTGTAATTCATCTATGTTCTGTACACGGCTAATGCCTTCCGGCGTCTTATCAGTATAAAGGTCGCTGTAAAGTCCCGTCCGGCGGATAATCTCACCACCAAGTTCATGAGCATTCTGCGTAGCATTATCTTCGATAAACTGTTCGATAAGGGTGCGAAAGCCTTTGAGTTTGGCGGCAATGCCCGAATTAACGCTCAAGTTGTATGCCAAAGGATCGGATAACACCGTCCACAGGCTTACCAAGTGCATGCTCGCCGCAGAAATGATCTTACCTACAGTAGCATCCCCTATTCCACGCGCGGGATAGTTGATGATACGCTTCAGAGCTTCCTCGTCGTTCGGATTAACAACCACCCTCATATACGCAATGATGTCTTTTATTTCCTTGCGCTGATAGAACGACAAACCACCGTAAATACGGTACGGGATATTAATCTTACGCAACGCCTCCTCAAAGATGCGGCTTTGTGCATTAGTCCGGTAAAGGATGGCAAAGTCACTGTAATCATATCCTTTAAACATACGCATCTCGGAAATTTGACCGGCAACAGAGTGTCCCTCCTCATAATCGGAGTAGGCATTGATGACGCGGATAAGTTCACCTTCGGCGTTTTCGGAAAAGATAGTTTTAGGTATCTGTTCCTTATTATTTTTTATCAGAGAATTAGCAGCGTTGACAATAACTTGTGTAGAACGATAGTTACGTTCCAGCTTGAAGAGTCTAGTCTCAGGGTAAGTGTTCCGAAAGTTAAGGATGTTGCCGATATTAGCACCGCGAAAAGAATATATACTCTGAGCATCGTCACCTACCACACACACACGGTGATGTTCATCTGCAAGCAGACGCACTATTTCATGCTGGACGGAATTAGTATCCTGGTACTCATCCACAAGTACAAACCGAAACTGATTACGATACCTGTCCAGCACATCCCCGTTATCCCGAAAAAGAAGGTAAGTGCAGAGCAGCAGATCATCGAAATCAAGCGCACCCGACGCTTTGCAGCGACTCCGATAAAGCATATAAACAGCCGAAGTTTGGTCGCGGTTATTGTGGCGGTCATCTTCAAGCAACTCACTGTCGGTAGCATACATCTCCGGCGTAATCATGACATTCTTTGCACTCGAAATACGCGCCTGAATAACCTGCGGCTTATAAACCTTTTCGTTAAGTTGTAATTCTTTGATAATGCTCCTCACAAGACTCAGAGAATCCTGTGCATCGTAAATAGTAAAGTCGGAATTATAACCGAATCTGTCTGATTCACGACGAAGGATACGCAGGAAAATCGAGTGGAAAGTACCCATCCATAGCCTTCTTGCAATATCATCACCAACAATGGAACCAATACGCGACTTCATCTCGTTGGCAGCTTTGTTGGTGAACGTAAGTGCAAGGATATTATAAGGCGAAATACCCTGCCGGAGCAGATAAGCAATCTTGCAGATAAGCAACCGCGTCTTACCCGAACCGGCACCGGCAATCACAAGGCTCGGACCTTCATTATAAAGCACAGCTTCAAGTTGACTATCGTTAAGTTGTTTAAGGAAATCCATAACCGAAATTTATTCCGCCGCAATCACTTCAATCTCGACGAGTCCCCCTTTCGGTAACGCTTTCACAGCCACAGCCGAACGGGCAGGATAAGGTGACTTGAAATATTTCGCATAAACCTCGTTCAAAGCCGTGAAATCAGCCATATCGGCAAGGAAAACGACAGTCTTCACAACGTTATCAAAATTAAGACCCGCTTCCGATAGCACGGCAACTATATTCTTAAAAACCTGTTCAGCCTGACCGGCAACGTCAGCGGCGGCAAACTCGCCGGTTACGGGATCAATACCAAGTTGACCGGACAGGAAAACAAAATTTCCCACACGAACCGCCTGTGAATAAGGTCCAATAACCGCCGGCGCATTTTTTGTATAAATAGGATGTTTCATTTTCTGTCTTGGAAAATTTGTGCAAACTTACAAAAATTCCGCAACTTGACAAAATATCTTTATCCGCATAATATTTCCTGTTGACATGTATAACACTAACAGAAGTAAAGAAAACGCTGGCAAACATACATGTATGCTTGAATTACTGATTTTCTGTAAAATTAGTTTTTTCTCGATAATTTGAGTACTTTTGCGCGAAAATTTCGTAAGAAATCAGACATGTACCATTTAGTAATAGCACTGTATACCTTTGTTGTACGACTCGCTACGCCTTTTAACCGGAAAGCAAAGATGATGATAGAAGGACAAAGGCAAACCTTCTTCAATCTAAAAGAAAGAATAGACCAGAATGCCCGTTATATCTGGTTCCATGCATCTTCGCTCGGCGAATTTGAACAGGGACGACCATTGATTGAAAAAATACGCCGCGAAAAGCCCGAATATAAGATTCTACTGACATTTTTCTCCCCTTCAGGTTATGAAATACGGCAAAACTACGAGTACGCCGACGTGGTTTGCTACCTGCCCTTCGACAATTTATGGAATGCACGGCGATTCCTGAAACTCGTGAGACCTGAAATGGCAATCTTTATTAAATACGAGTTCTGGAAAAACTACCTCAATGAATTAAAGATAAACAATATACCAACTTATATTATTTCCGCCGTTTTTCGTGATAACCAAATATTCTTCCGCTGGTACGGACGTAAATATCGCGAGGTGCTTGACAGTTTCGACCGGTTTTTCGTACAGAACGAAAGTTCGAGGCATCTGCTGAACCATCTGAATTATACTAATATAACTGTTTGTGGTGATACGAGGTTCGACAGGGTGAAGGAAATCGCCGACAAGGCTGAACGCTTGCCGCGAGTGGAACAATTCCTTACGGCAGATGACGAGAATAAACCGCTTGTGCTGGTTGCCGGCAGTTCGTGGCAAAAAGATGAAGATCTGCTGTTGTCGTATTTCAACGCTCATCCCGAAATTAGGCTGATTATCGCTCCGCATGAGTTGAACGGCGCTCGCATTGTCTGTCTGACATCCCGCCTGAAACGTTCATATATTCTTTATTCGGAGGTGAAAGATGACACAGTTGTTGATGCGGATTGCCTCATTATAGACTGTTTTGGGTTACTTTCCACGATTTACCGTTACGGACAGATAGCATATATCGGCGGTGGCTTTGGGAAGGGAATCCACAATGTGGTCGAGGCTGCCGTATACGGTATTCCCGTTATCTTCGGTCCCAATCATGCCAAATTCCGTGAGGCAGGCGATATGCTTGCCTGTGGTGGGGCGTTTTCAGTTGCCAATCAGGAGGAATTTAATACCCAAATAAATTCTTTCATATCCTACTCCAATTTGCTTGCCGAATCGGGCGAAAAGACTTTGAACTATGTAAAACGTAATCTGGGGGCGACCCAGACCATATTTAAGGAAATTCTATAAAATTCCGCCCGTTACTTTTGTCTTGAAAAAACGCACGTTCCGCCAAATCTATATTCTCCAAAACAAATTGTACATTTTTCATAACAAAAAGTACAATTTTATTATCCTTCAACAACTAAAATTTCATATTCATTATTACTGTAACACTGCAAAGTACACATAAAATTATCCGAACCTTTTTTGTGTATATACTCAAATGATTCAATAACAATGCCGAATAATATTAAACGCACGGATAATATCATTTTCTACCTATACAACAGACCGCTCCTATTAACAAAGATTACACAATTATATCTGTTAGTTGTACGCATCCTCTCCCTGGAAGATGCCTGCTATCGTTATCCGGCAATCATCCTGTAACCATAACTCTTTTATTATTCCATAATTCAGGGCACTGTCAAGTATCTTTTGCCTGCGTTCCATTATATTGGTGTTTATTTACGTTATTACCGCCTGATTTACATTGCTGTTCCCGATCCCGACTGCTTCCTTTAACTTATACCATCCTAAGCGTATCTTATCCAGTCCTGTCATCAGATCGTTGACTAAGGTATTAAAATACAGTTCCACTGCCTATACGAATACCATCAGCGAGTTTTTCATAAAACTCACTGTGCCGTCCCATAGCGTTCCAAAGCCAAATATTATAAGCAGCCAGGGGATTTACAAATCCCGGAATAGCGTTTTTAACGAAAAAAATCACAAACTAATAATCAATTAGTTATATGCTATTAAGAAACGATTTAGCTCCACTTTGTACAAAACGGCTTTTATTTTTGCTTTTCGTGGGAGGTTGCTTATTTATGATTTCTGTTACTTGCTTTCTGCGAGAAACAGTTTACCGTTTCCGCTTCACGGCAATATGGCTGTGGCTCGGCAATCCAAACAAGTTTGATAGCGCTCGCCTTGCACAATATTTCTTAACCGTTTCTCGTTTGTTTCCTTTCGGGGGCAAAGATAAAAAAGTCCCGCAAAATTGCGGGACTTTCTGCAAGAAAACATTTGCCTCACGGCAATACTAAAATGCTTTTTTGAGTTTTAGCACTAAACAAACGCCAACAAGCAAAAGCAAAGCAAGCCCCAATCCGCCCGCACCATACCTGAAAATTTTGCCAACTCGACAATGGGGCTTTTACCTGTTTAACTACTTCCACCGGATACGGAACGCGGATTGTGTCGTTGATAAAAACGGAATCTTTTGCGATTTTGTCTCTGTATTCCGTTTTTACGGTTTCAATTGGCACAACACAAAAACGCAACAGCGCAAAATAAAACGGTCTTTTTCATTGAATTGTAATTTTCTTTTGCAGGGCAAAACCTGCTTTGATTTGGTTTATATTGGCATTTACGACGTTTTCGACGGCGGACATTGCCGCAACAATCAGAATGTAGTCCGCACCGTCGAAAGCGGTTAATGGCTTGTCTTTTGGAACACCTGAATACTTGGCGACTTTTTCAATGTAGCCCGCTGTATTGTTTTCGCTCGGTGGTGCCCACTTGGTTACAATCGTTTCGATTGTGTTCTGCCCTCTCGAAAGGTATGTGCCGAGCGTTACAAACGCGGCACGATAGCCGCAAGGCATTGTTGCAAAGGTTTTGAATGATTTATCATTTCCTTTAATTTCGCCCTGAAAAACATCGGCGTTATACCGAATGTTTAAGGGGTTCTGTTCATTGTTTTACCTCCTGTTTTTTTGAATTTAAGAACTCTACAAGCTATTTGAGTTCTTCCCTATTCTCAAAGAGTTTTTGCAGGGCTTTTTGAACTTACTCAACGCTTTTATTCCTGTTTCAGATTTTCAAAAACGCTCTTTGCCTCAACGATTACGATACCAATCGCACCGAAAACGGTAAAATACGGGATTTTGAAAATCACACTTGCGGCAATGTCGGCAATGGGAAGCATCAGCATCAAGCCAAAATAATTTGTTAATTTCGTGATTGTGCGGCGATAACCGAAACTTGTACGGACTATTTTAAGAAGAGATTTTGTATCTATGCAAGCAATGAGGTACAAATTGTAAAATCGTTTCAGCAATTGAACTTGGCGAGTTCCAATTAAAAAATTAGATATTAA
>JAISYU010000084.1 GCA_031269685.1 Dysgonamonadaceae bacterium
CAGAATGTTCCTTTAGATGTTTTTACGGAATTAAAGGCTAACGACATTCTCTTTATAGATTCAACTCATGTTGCAAAATTTAACAGCGATGTAAATTATGTCATCCATAAAATATTACCTATATTGTCCGACGGTGTATATATTCACTTCCATGACATTTTCTATCCGTTTGAATATCCGATGGAATGGTTGCTGGAAGGGCGTGCGTGGAATGAACAGTATGTTTTAAGGGCATTTCTTGAATATAATATGAAATTTAAAATAGTGTTGTTTAATACATACCTGGAAACAATATTCCATGAAAAACTAAAAAACCGTTTTCCGTTGATATTTAAAAATACTGGAGGAAGTATTTGGATTAAAAAGTTGTGAAAAGGTAAAACTTCGCATAACAGGTCTATTTACGCTTCGCTGCCAATTGTCTGCACTTTGATTTTTGTGATTGGCAAAAGAATACTGAATAAAATATAACATATAATGAATGCAATTACCATTCTAATTAATTTTTTACACGGCGCTTTGACAATATAAAATGATATAGGGAATAATCATGAATATCAATTGGAAAAAGAATATCACGTTATTTTTAGTCGGACAGGCGCTATCGCTATTCGGAACAATGGTAGTGCAATTTGCTATTATATGGCACATTACACTTAAAACCCAATCAGGAACCATGATGACTGTTTTTACCGTTGCCGGATTGCTCCCCATGTTTTTTATATCTCCCTTTGCAGGAGTATGGGCGGACAGGTTTAATCGAAAATATATCATAAACATAGCGGACGGTACGATTGCATTTTTCAGCCTCGTTGCGGCAGTCTTTATTATGGCAGGCGTTGACAGTGTTGTAATATTGCTGTTTTGCGCCTTAATACGTTCTATTGGACAGGGCGTGCAAATGCCTGCGGTTGGCGCTTTTATACCTGATATTGTTCCACATGAGCAATTGACAAAAATAAACGGCTTTCAAAACAGCATACAATCATTTATTACCCTCTCGGCGCCTGCCGTAAGCGGTGCGATGATGACATTCGCGCCATTGGAAACACTGTTTTTTATCGACGTAATAACTGCGCTTATCGGCATTGGTATAGTTTTATTTTTTGTCAAAGTGCCGGAGCGACCGGTCATGTCCGGCATTGCGGAACAACAAAGCGTGACCTATTTCAACGACTTTAAAAACGGGATACGGTATATAAAAAACAACGGCTATATTTTTCGGATAATTATCCTTGAAGCAATATTCCTCTTTTTCTTCGCTCCCGCTGCATTTCTGACGCCTTTGCAGGTGACGCGCACGTTTGGCGATGATGTTTGGCGGCTTTCCGCTATCGAAATTGTTTTTTCCGCCGGAGTGATGGCTGGCGGACTGCTGATAAGCCTGTGGGGAGGTTTCAAGAATCGCATACATACTATGACTCTTTCATGTGCATTATGCGGACTGTTAACCGTATGCCTGGGTCTTGCACCTGATTTTTTACCGTACCTCATTATTATGGCGATACTTGGAGTTTCGCTCCCGCTTTATAACACTCCGTCCATGGTTTTATTACAAACTACGGTAGATACTGCATTTATGGGGCGCGTGCTGTCGGTTTTCACGATGGTATCGAGCACCATGATGCCGCTGGGAATGTTAATTTTCGGACCGTTCGCCGATACCGTTTCGATAGAAATACTTCTTATTGGGACAGGTATCGTAGTAGCATTGCTGTGTATCCCTATGGTTTCAAGCCGGACACTAAGGGAAGCGGGAAGGAGCCATTTGCAGGAATCATAATGGGTGGTTAACGATCTATACTTCCTTTTTTTGTTAAATTTAATACATATTATTATCTTTGCAACCCTAAAATCAATCGAAATGAGAATAATTCCACCGGATCAGTTACCGGTAAACGCCGACGGTTCGGTGTTTCACCTGCACCTTAAACCGAAACAGGTTGCCAGCCGTATCGTAATGATGGGAGACCCGGAGCGTGTGCCGGTCGTCGCATCGAAGTTTGAGAGCGTCGAATTTGATACGCAGAATCGCGAGTTCAGGACTATCACGGGCATATATAAAGGAAAGCGAATCACTGCAATATCGCACGGTATAGGCTGTGATAATATTGACATCGTGATGACCGAACTCGATGCGCTGGCTAATGTAGATCTTTCTGAGCGAAGGGTTAAACCGGGTTTCCGGCAACTAACCTTAGTCAGGATCGGCACCTGCGGCGGCTTGCAGCCTTTTTGCCCGACCGGATCGTATGTGATGTCGGAAATCTCGATGGGTATGGACGGTCTGCTGTTCTTTTACGAAGGCGGCGAAAGTGTTACTGATTCCAGCCTTGCAGATGATTTTGTTAAGCATACAAACTGGAATGTCAATCTGGCTAAGCCTTATTTCATAGGATCGGACGGCGAACTTGTAGAGCAAATAGGACATGATATGATAAAAGGTATAACTGTTTCGGCAAGCGGCTTCTATGGTCCGCAGGGACGCTACGTCAGGCTGAAACTCCAAGAGCCGGATACAAATAAAAGGATAGAATCCTTCAGGTATAATGACCTGAAAATAACTAATTATGAGATGGAAAGCGCTGCCCTTGCAGGACTCGCACGATTAATGGGACATCGCGCAGCAACTGCCTGCCTCGTGATAGCGGGAAGGTACGCCGGCGAAATGAATACCGACTATAAAGGATCGTTCGATGGACTGATTGACAAGGTATTGGAGAGGATATAAAGGCTTTCTTTCATACCCCTGTCCAGAATCATCTCAACGTACCGGGTTACTTCCTCCGCGAAAAAGGGAAGCATGGAGAACTCTTCTTGCCATATCCGCCTGTTATCGCAGACTGCCTTAACCCAGCCTCCAATGTTTAGAATATCGAATCCTGCTCTTATAAATTCTACAGATTCCGGCGTGTCTCCGGGAAAAAACTCCTTCGATGCGGATCGTCCGCTGTACAATAACAAAAGTGCGGCAAATGAAAAGGTTATATGCGGCGACTTCCTGCCTTTCAAGTAATTGTCAAACAAGGTTGGATAACATCGCGCTTCCCATTTCGACAGGGAATTGAGGGAAATGTCCTTGAGATAGTGTTTTAATGAGGGATTGTAAAAGCGTTCAAGGATTTTCCCGGCAAATTGCCGCAACTCCTCAGCGTCTTCGTCAATTGACGGAAGGATCTCGGTGTTAACCATGGTACGTATAAAACGCTCTACATCGGGTACGCCGAATGCTTCACGAACCGTTACACATCCCATCTGCAAGGCTATTGCCGCCATAGCGGTATGAGAACCGTTCAGGATCTTTACTTTCTTCGCGCGAAACGGACGTATGTCTTCCATAAACAAAACGTTCAGCCCGGCTTTGTCTAATGGCAACTTGTCGCCTGTATTCGCCCCTCCGCCAATCGCCCATACATGAAAATATTCGCCTTTGACAACAAGATTGTCGTTAAATCCGGTTTCTGCTTTTATAGCGTCAATTTCATCGTGCGGAAAGCCCGTAACTATACGGTCTACCAGCGAGTCGCAGAAATGACAGGCATCCTTTACCCAGTCAATAAACCCGGCTTCAAGGTTATTGCGTTCCGCGTGCTTCAATACATACCGGCGCAAAGTTGAACCGTTGTCCTCTATCAGTTCACAGCATATAATCAACAATCCTTTACCGGAACTTCCGAACTTCTTCCAGCGTTTGTACAGTAAAGCCGTGATTTTTGCAGGGTAAGATTCCGGCGGCAGCGCTGTTATGTCGTCGCCTTCCTCGTAACGAATGCCCGCCTCTGTGGTGTTGGAGATTATCATCTCCAAGTCGTTGCTTAGGAATATGTTTTCGTAGGCGGTGTAATCTTCATAAGGGTTTATCGCATCGACAATACTTTTCACCAGAGTTATTTCCCTTGCATTAAACCCTTCAAGGACGACATGATACATGCAATCCTGAGCCTTCAAAGCGCCTGCCATACCTTTTTCAATGGGTTGCACAACGGCTATACCGTGATTCATCACTCCCGCGTCGTTTGCCTTATGTATCTGCCAGTCAACAAACGCCCTCAGGAAATTTCCTTCGCCGAATTGCAGTATCCTGACCGGCAGCGCAGGCTTTTCAACAGTCTGTTTATTTAATTCTTTCATCGTTAAATCCAATCATTATTCTGAAAACCTTTTCGGGTTCTGCTTGCCAGCGCTGCATCGCTTCGGCAGCCTGACAGGGACGGTAAATGCCGCTAATCAGCGTATTCGGAAAATTTCCTTTCTTCATGTATTGCATAACTGCACGGAAATCCTCAGGCATTGCATTTCGTGATCCGCGAATATCCAGTTCTTTTTGTACAAACAGTTTGGTTTCAAAAGAAATATCGGTCTTGGCATATCCAATACAGACTACACGACCTGTAAATGTTACCTCGTTGATAGCCATTTGATATGTAGCAGGGACTCCAACAGCCTCAATAACTGCGTCTGGACCGGCTCCTGATGTTATTTCCATAAGCCGGGAATGAACATCTTCGGTGCGGGTATTAATGGTGTATAATGCGCCGAGATTTTGAGCCATAGCGAGTTTTTCGTCGTCAACATCGGCGGCTATAACCCGCGCTCCACGAATAACCGAACGAATCAAAGCGCCAAGTCCAATCATTCCACAGCCAATAACGAGTACCGTATCAAGGTCACTGACCTGACCGCGTGCAACTGCATGAAAACCTACGCTTAGCGGCTCTACAAGCGCAAATTCAAGAGCTGACAGGCGGTTTTCTTCGTCGATAATGACCTTTTCCCATGGAACTGTTTTGTATTCCAGCATAGCACCGTCACGCTGAACACCGAAAGTCTCATTGAACCGGCAAGCATTCGGACGTCCATTACGGCACGAAGTACAATGCCCACATGCAGTGTATGGATTGACGGTGCATAATAATCCTTTTTTCAGGAATGTTGGTACGTCTTTGCCTGTTTCCACAATTTCCGCACCGATCTCGTGTCCGGGAATGACGGGAAGTTTTACCATTGGATTCTTACCGGCAAAAGTATTAAGGTCGGAGCCGCAAAAGCCTGCATAAAGTATCTTTATAAGTACCTCGCCGGATTCAGGTACAGGTTTTTCTATTTCTATTGTACCGATCTTACCGGTAGCCGTGATTTGGATTGCTTTCATTTTTTATTAGGTTTTCAATATTTTCTGATTATCTGCCTTCTTCAGGTTAATTAGCCTGAATTTAGGCTTGACGACACGAATATTTATCTCATCAAACACCGTGTGCGCTGATGTTATTGTCGAATCTCGTGCTGTGAGATGGGCTTTGCCTGCTTCCCAAAGCGACATTGCTACGATTTCAGGCTTATATTCGTTACCTTTAATGGCGTTTATGTCGGCACGATACAGCAATGCCGGCTGCCCGCAGGCAAATTCGTCTTCTTCGTGAGTGATGCGGTTTATCTGCGGATAATATTCATTGTAATCACCTGCAAGATTTACTTCGAGCCACACTATCCACTCCGAACCTGCCTTAACATTAGCATCTATGCGGAAATATTCGTCTTTTGGCGTAGCCCCTGAAACGGCGACTTCTTCACTGTCCGTTTCTGTTTTGCTATTGCGAAAAACCTTTACCCAGTGCGGAATAGCCGAAGGCACATCTGCTTTGCCTTCCCAGTCTCCTATCCCGACTCGATTGGTAACAAATATCTGTTTCTTACGTCCGTTCTTGGGGTTTTCCAACCAAATAGCAAATTGCGGCGGTTCGGAATAGGTAGAAAGGTATATCGCCTGTTTATTGATATGTATTTCAAACTCTATAAGAGTTCTGTTTACATGGTTGAAGTAAACCCACATAACTGCTGACAACACAAGCATAAAAGTTATGAACAAATATCCTTTTTTTCTCACAATTTTTCAAGTAAGATAATAAAAACTCTTTTAATCGGGCGCAAAGGTACGATTAATAATTGAAAAATAATAATGTCTTTTTAGCAAATGAATTGATGGACAGATTTATCCTTTAACTTTTCACTTATAGACCGAAAATATGTTTGTTTATTAAAAATAATGTTATACCTTTGTCACAATTTAAAAAACCATTTAAAATTATACCATCATGAAGAAAATTTACATTGTTCTAACCGTGTTTTTACTCTCAACTGTATACCTGCACTGCGAGCAGATTTCTACCACAGAATCTGCCTCTATTGTGAATCAAATTATTGGCTCAACACCAACAGCGTTTAACGGCTCTTCTCTAAGTCCTTCTTCGCTGAGTGTTAATTTGGCTTACACTGTCTTTAAAACCGACTCTCTTGGACAGCCAGTAACATCAGGTGAAGCTCTCTATCGTGTTTTCAATGTCGGTGACAGCAGCGGTTTTGTAATTCTCGCTGCCGATGACCGCGTTGAACCACTTATCGGCTATTCCGGTCACGGCACCTATGATCCGGACAGTCTTCCGCCAAATATGGTAGTCTGGATGGATGGTGTTGCAGCCAACATTGCATACGCCATTGACAATGACTTGCAGCCTTCGGAAGAGGTTCTGCAAGCTTGGGCTTCCACACCGGAATTTGGTGAAGATGTGGTTGCTCCTCTACTAACTACTCAGTGGTCGTATTGGGCGCCATATAATGATTCGGTACCCACCTTTATCAACAAGAACGGAAACTTTATAAGACCAACTCCGGGATGCTCTGCTATTGCTATGGCGCAGATAATGAAATACTGGAACTATCCTGAAGAGGGGGCAGATACTGTAGTATCTTACTCATCAATAAAACAAAAATTTAATCTTTCCGTAGATTTCTCGCAATCATATTACAATTGGGCTATTATGCCAAATAGTTTTGACAGCAGTGAAAGTCAAGAGTCAAAAGCTGCTGTAGCCAAACTAATGTATGATTGTGGAGTAAGTGTAAAGACGGATTACGGAATCAATGACAGTACCAGTAGCAGTGCCCGTTCAAAGTATGTTATTCCTGCATTTAAAAGAATTTTTAATTATTACAATGCGAGCGGTAGCTTGATAGATTTAGATGCAAAAAAACTGGAAGCGGAATTGAATGCAAAACGGCCGGTGTATATGACTGGAACTCCGGATCCCAAATCTATTGCCGGACACGCTTTTATCTGCGATGGATACACAGATAAAGGTTTTTATCACTTTAATTGGGGACAGGGAGAAAAAGACGGTTATTATTCGATTGGTTCTGCAGGAACTAGTGACGATCCATTAAATCGATATCAGCACAACCGAAATATGATTATCGGTATTCGCCCTCCAACAGGAATTTTACTTGACACCGCTTACATAACTTTCCCTGAAGACAGCACCTATCAGTTGAAAGCGATTAATTGCCTGACCGGAACAATTATTAACTCCATATTATGGAGCAGCAGCGACTCTGATATTGCTGAAGTTTCTTCTACGGGCTTGGTAACCGGAATAAAGGGCGGAGAAGCTACAATAATGGCAGTAGATAATCAGGGTAGGATTGCTACCTGTTATGTCACCGTAACTGTTGCAGTTAAAGGAATAACATTGCTTGATATGAACATCATTATTTCTGATGATATCAGTATTGAAAAACCAATGCAATATCCAATATACCCGATTTTTTCTCCTGCAAATGCCTCAAATAAAAAATGCACATTTGAAACTGGTAATTCCGCGACTGTACAAGCATTTAATACAGGAACCGGAGGTTACAAATTGCTTGTCTCTAATCCTGGAACAACCGTAATTAAAGTAACTACCGAAGACGGTGGCTTTTCCGATTCCTGTACAATAAACGTGCAAAGAGGGATACTGCCGGAATATGTGACAGTAACTTTCAACAGTAACGGCGGCACTGTATTATCCCCACAAGCATTTAAGCATAATACAAAAATCAGTTCTCCTATTCCAACGAGACCTACTTATATTTTTGAAGGATGGTACAGGGAAGCAACATTTATTAATAAATGGAATATCTCTACCGACAGAGTACTCGAAGATATAACTCTGTATGCTAAATGGACGTGCGACATAATTTTTGACGCAATGGTAACTTTCGACAGCAACGGCGGCAGTGATGTCGACTATCTAATAACAGGATACAATACCTATATCTATGAACCATATCCGCCGGTCAAGGAAGCGAACATATTTGCCGGATGGTACAGTGACCCTGCTTTGACCGAAAGATGGTATTTTGACGAATACCCTGTAATGGGCAATATGACACTGTATGCTAAATGGACGTTCGACATAATTTTTGACGCAATGGTAACTTTCGACAGCAACGGCGGTAGTGATGTCGACTATCTAATTACAGGATACAACACCTATATCTATGAACCATATCCGCCGGTCAAGGGAGCAAACGTATTTGCCGGATGGTACAGCGACCCTGCTTTGACCGAACGATGGTATTTTGACGAATACCCTGTAATGGGCAATATGACACTGTATGCAAAGTGGTACCCTGTGTCTTATACTGTAAACACTACCCATCGATGCATTACAGTGTTTACTCCTGAAATACCCGTCAATGTGTTAATCACAAATGCCATAACAGGACAGACTGTTCACTATTTGACTGTTGATTATTATCATACATTCTATTTCCCGTCATCTACTTGCATTTACTACATTCTGAGTATAGGCGAGGAATTCAGTTATAATTATTATTTTACTAAAACATTATTTGTTGGTTACCCATAATTTATAAACAAATTTATTAGACAACATTATGAAAAAGATCTATTTTTTATTAATTTACATACTGCTCGCTGCTAACGTAGTTGTTGCGCAGACAGATGGCGGAACATTCGGTGAGAATGGAGAGTTCTCATGGACTGTTGAAGATGATGTACTGACGATTACTGGCGAAGGCAGAATGCCGGATTTTAATATTGTAGGAGAGATATCCTATGATACTCCATGGCATTTGCACAATGAGTCCGTTCTAGAAATAGTTATCGAAGACGGCATTACTTCCATCGGAGAAGGTGCTTTTCATGGATTTTACAATCTGTTAGCCGTCACCATTCCCGAAGATGTAACCTCAATTGGAGCAGATGCGTTCCGTTTTTGTTTTAACTTACGTATGATCAATCTCCCGGTGTGCCTTACTTCAATTGGCGGGTTGGCTTTTTGCGGCTGCGAAATGATAGAAAACATAAAGATACCTAATAGTGTAACTTCAATTATTATCAAGGCTTTTTTAGGTTGTACCGCTTTGAACACGGTAGAAGTCCAATGGGAGACGCCGTTATCGGTTGAAAACATATTTGACAGCACAACTATGCCTTCCTCGACTCTAATCGTCCCTGATGGCACTAAAAACCTTTACCAACAAGCAGATGTCTGGAAAGAATTTAAAACAATAACGGAGAAATCAGAAGTTTATCCGCCCTATGGAACGTTTGGTGAGAATGGAGAGTTCTCATGGACTGTTGAAGATGATGTACTGACGATTACTGGCGAGGGCAGAATGCCGGATTTTAATATTGTAGGAGAGATATCCTATGATGCTCCATGGCACTTGTATTGTCAGTTTCATAATTACAAAGTCAGAGAGGTAGTGATAAGTGATGGCATTACTTCCATAGGTCAAGGTGCTTTTTTTGAATTTTATGATGCGTCAAGTGTTACCATTCCGAACAGTGTTACTTCAATAGGTAGAGAGGCTTTTACCTATTGGTGTGCTTTATTGGATATTAAGTTTCCTGAAAATCTGGATTCAATTGGACTATGGGCTTTTTATGGCTGTCAACGATTAAAAACCATCAACATCCCGAAAAGCGTAACTTCTATTGCAACGGCGGCTTTTGCCTTTTGTTCTGCATTGAATATGGTAGAAGTTCAATGGGATACACCATTATTGGTCGACATATTTGACGCCGCCACTTTGTCTTCCGCAACCCTTATCGTTCCTGACGGCACTAAATCCCTTTACCAACAAGCCAATGTCTGGAAAGAATTTAAAACAATAAAGGAGAAATCGGAAATAACTGCAATCGAAGCAATTGACGAAGATGAAATATCTATTGCAATGATTCCGTCCGGCATTATAATCAGGACAGATAAGGCATTACCCGCATCAATTTATAGCCTTACCGGACAAAAAGAGCACGAAAGCATCATTACCGGACAAAAAGAGATCAGTTTGCCGCAAGGAATACACATTTTCAGGGTAGGGGAGAGAAGTGGTAAGATAGTTATCAGGTAAAGTTTATCGAAGTATAAATTCCTCTAATACAAAATCTCTGCATGAATTTGGAGAATTGATTCGCAGCAGGTAAGAGACAGAGGGGGCTATTTGGGTAGCGCTTATTTTACGGTAAATATCAGCATGTTTTAGTCCGATTCCGAAAAAGAAAAGTGGGGTCATAACGGATTCATTTCGTTTGAGACCGGCATCTTTTCTGGTTACAAAATTACCTTTATCGACTATCCAGCCGGGTTGCAGTTCAATAAAAATATCTCCGCAGATTTTTTTGTGCATTCCACGTCTGAAAGTGGCGGCTCGTCCGGTATCATTGACAAACCACTGTCCTGCGGTAGTCACTTCCTGCACTCCGCTAAATTGAGCCATAAAATCAGCGGCTTTTCGGAGGATTTCGTCGGGATCGACCTTCATTTCACCGATCAGGTCATGATTTAGGAAGATTTGTTGATTGTAGTAACCGTTGACCCAGTTTCCCTCACCGTAAAGCGCCATAAGATATACGTTTAGCAGTGCGGTACATCGGTCGGGGTAGAATTTTCCGTTGGCTTTTCGTCCGTCAGGATAAAACTCTTTGGAATCATAATAACCTGTTGAAGAAACGATAACGAGCGTGTTTCCTATTCCGGCTTTTTTTTCGATAATATCAATGAGGCGTTCTATTTCGCGATCGAGGCGGCAATAAATATCTTGAATTTCGAGGTTAAAATCGCTGGTATTTTCTCTAAAATGATAATTGCCTGCATAATATATAACGTTGAGCAGGTCAGGGAATGAACGTTTTCCAAAATCTGCATTGTCAAAGAACACGGCAGCAAGGTCGGTTACTTCGGAATTGATGATGGGCGACTGTTTTAGCCTTCGGAATCGGTTTCCGTCACCATCACGGAATGAATATTTGAAATGCTCGGTGTTTTCGAGATAGGGAAATCCGTTGTATACATCGAACATTGGCGTCCACGCGGGATATTCTTTTCTGTTTCGCGCGGCATTGTATCTGTCCACGTACCAGGGGATGTTCCTGTAATAAGTGGTTGACGCCCAGTTACCATTATAGTCATCGATCCAAAAGGCGGCGTCTGCAAAATGACCGGCGGCGAGGATAGCGGCATCGGCATCTGGAGCGATTGCGAAGACATCGGAGAATCCGCCGGAGGCGACTTTCAATTCGTCACCGACGGTAGAGGATAATAGTCCGGCGGGAGATAGCCTGTCACCGGTAAAATTCCCGATATACTCATCATCGGCAACGATAGAGACTTCTTTTAGTGTCCTGCAATCGTACTTTTTGTCACCTGTAACGCCATGATAATAAGGATAAGTACCGGTTACGATGGTAGCGACGGATGCTGATCTGGAGAGGCTATGGAATCCGAAATCGACATTGTGGTAAACTGTACCTTCATTCTTTAGTCGTTTGAAACCGCGTTCACCGAACGAATTTTGAAAGTATTGTAAGTAATCATCTCTAAGTTGGTCAATGATAACATTTACAACGACTTTGGGCACACCGGCGACTGGTTGTGCGACGAGTTCTGCGCTGCAAAATAGGGCGAGCAGGAGGCAGATTATACCATATTTTAGTCTCAACATATCCACATCGAATTTGCCCGCAAAGATAGTAAAAAAAATTATTCACGGTTAACGATTAATTATGTTGTATTTGTTTAAGATTTCAGAAAATTTTAATGAGTTCATAATAAATTTCTCCTTAAAGCCTTTACAATCTTTAAAAACTTTAATGTCCTTAAAGTCCTTAAAGCCTTTAAAGTCCTTAATGTCCTTAAAGTCTTTAAAGCCCTCAAAGTCCTTTTTAAAAAAACCCCCATCAACTCGCCAATTATAACAACCCGCAGGGTTGAATATAAATAACCCCCAATGAAGCGCAGCGATTGGGGGTGAAATGTGACCGCCATCTCGCCAATTATAACAACCCGCAGGGTTGAATATAAATAACCCCCTATGAAGCGCAGCGATTGGGGGTTAATTGTGACCGACATCTCGCCAATTATAACAACCCGCAGGGTTGAATATAAATAACCCCCAATGAAGCGCAGCGATTGGGGGTTAAATGCGACCGCCCCCAGGGAATGTAACTCAACCGCACACCAAAATAACTCGACCGCATAGCAAAATAACTCAACCGCACACCAAAATAACCCGACCGCACACCAAAATAACCCGACCGCATAGCAAAATAACTCGACCGCATAGCAAAATAACCCGACCGCAGAGCAAAATAACTCAACCGCATAGCAAAATAACTCGACCGCATAGCAAAATAACTCGACCGCATAGCAAAATAACTCAACCGCATAGCAAAATAACTCAACCGCATAGCAAAATAACTCAACCGCATAGCAAAATAACTCAACCGCATAGCAAAATAACTCAACCGCAGAGCAAAATAACCCAATTTCGGAACGAGATCACTCTTCCGCCTTTTAAAAAACCCTTAAAGTCTTTAAAGCCCTTAAAGTCCTTTTTAAAAATCACCCAATAGTGTCGCCAACTTCCACCGCCGCCCTCCGAAAACAATAAAAAGTCTTGCATTTCCAACTCTTACTCCATGATTATTCTCCAATGGTGTTTTTAGAAAAATAAATACTATCTTTGCAGCCCGAAAATAACTTGTAAATGAATAAAAAATTCAAAAGAACTTTAATCACATCGGCGCTCCCTTACGCTAATGGACCGGTACATATCGGTCACCTCGCAGGTGTTTATATTCCTGCCGATATTTATGCGAGATACCTCCGGCTAAAAGGCGAAGAGGTACTCTTTATCGGCGGTTCGGACGAACACGGTGTACCGATTACAATAGCCGCACGCAAAGAAGGCGTCAATCCTCAAGACATCGTAGACCGCTATCACACAATAATAAAGGATGCTTTTGAAAAATTCGGTATAAATTTTGATATATATTCCAGAACATCTTCCGAAATCCATCATAAAACCGCCGCTGACTTCTTCAAAACACTGTACGAAAAAGGAGAATTTATCGAAAAGTCCAGCGAACAATACTACGACACCGAAGCCCGCCAATTCCTCGCAGATCGTTACATAACAGGCAAATGTCCCCACTGTGGAAACGAAAACGCATACGGTGACCAATGCGAAAACTGCGGAACTGCCCTCAGTCCACTCGAACTTATCGAACCAAAATCGGCAATATCCGGCAGCATCCCCGTAATGCGAGAAACAAATCACTGGTACTTGCCGCTAAATAAACACGAAGACTGGCTCAGAGAATGGATACTCGAAGGACATAAAGAATGGAGGGCGAACGTTTACGGACAATGCAAGTCATGGATAGACATGGGGTTGCAACCGCGCGCCGTAAGCCGTGACCTTGACTGGGGAGTTCCGGTGCCGGTCGAAGGCGCCGAAGGAAAAGTACTTTACGTATGGTTCGATGCGCCGATTGGGTACATTTCCAACACAATAGAGGTCTGTAAAAACTTTCCCGACAAGTACGGCGACTGGGAAATGTGGTGGAAAAATGAAGATACGAGGCTGATTCATTTCATCGGCAAAGATAATATCGTCTTCCACTGCATAGTTTTCCCCGCAATGCTCAAGGCTGAAGGTTCATACATCCTTCCCGACAACGTCCCCGCAAACGAATTCCTTAACCTCGAAGGGAAAAAAATCTCAACATCCAAAAAATGGGCGGTATGGTTGCATGAATATCTCGAAGATTTCCCCAATAAACAGGACGTCCTGCGATATGTCCTAACCGCAAACGCCCCTGAAACAAAAGACAATGACTTCACCTGGAAAGATTTCCAATCAAGAAACAACAACGAACTCGTAGCCGTCTTAGGGAACTTCGTCAATCGCGCAATGGTGCTCACTCATAAATATTTCGAGGGAAAAATACCTCAATGCGGCGAATTAACCGATTATGACCAACAAACTATCACAGAATTTCTTAAAGTTAAAGCCGACCTCGAAGGATATATTTCCCAATTCAGGTTTCGTGACGCCCAAAAAGAAGCAATGAACCTCGCACGAATCGGAAATAAATATCTCGCCGACACCGAACCCTGGAAACTCTCAAAAAATGACATCGAACGCACCGCTACAATACTCAACATAGCAATGCAAATCACCGCAAACCTCGCTATCGCCTTTGAACCATTCCTGCCTTTCACTTCCGAGAAAATAAAAAACCTTATCAACAAGCATGATTTAACCTGGAACGACCTCGCTAAATTTAATCTCCTGGAGAAAAATCATGCGTTGAACAATTCCGAACTGCTGTTCGATAAGATTGATGATGAAGCAATTGAAAATCAAATCGAAAAATTGCGAAAAAGAGAAAAAGAAAACGATCAGATAACCGTAACCGCTAAACCGGTAAAAGATAATGTCGATTTCGATCTCTTTTCCAGGATAGATATTCGCGTGGGAAAGGTGATAAATTGTACAAAAGTGCCGAAAGCCGACAAACTGCTGCAATTAAACATCGATGACGGTCTCGGTGGACGTACAATCCTGTCGGGAATCGCCGGATACTACCAACCGGAAGAACTTATCGGCAAAAATGTATGCTTCATCGCAAACCTTGCTCCAAGACCAATCAGAGGTATCATCTCAGAGGGAATGATCCTCTCCGCCGAAAAGCCCGATGGCACTCTCGCCGTAATAACTCCCTCCCTCAATGTCGATCCCGGCAGCGAAGTAAAATAAATTTTTGAAAATATCATGTCAATGAACTTTCCAGTCAACGAAAATATCATAAAAAAGGCGGTAGAAAAACTCTACATCAAAGATCTCGAAAAAGCAACCATACGCGAAGTCGTCGCTATCGCCGGAGAAATAGAAAAAGAAACGGGAATTGAATTCATACGGATGGAAATGGGCGTCCCAGGCTTAAAACCTTCCGAAATAGGCGTCAAAGCAGAAATAGAAGCCCTCAATAACGGCGTCGCATCAATATATCCTCCCATCGACGGCGTGGAAAACCTGAAAAATGAGTCGTCAAGGTTCATCAAAGCATTCGTCGATCTCGAAATAGAGCCCCAAGGTTGCGTGCCCGTCGTCGGCTCAATGGAAGGCACATTCTGTACTTTCATCACCGCATGTCAATGTAATCCCTTAAAAGATACAATTTTATTCATCGATCCCGGATTTCCCGTCCAAAAGCAGCAAGCCCACGTGCTTAACCTGAAATATGAAACCTTTGACAACTATAATTACCGCGGCGAACTGCTTCATGATAAACTTGAATCGTATCTTATAAAAGGCAACATCGCATGTATTGTTTACTCGAACCCAAATAACCCGTCGTGGTGCTGCCTTACAGACAGCGAGTTGCAAATCATAGGCGAACTCTCTAAAAAATACGACACCATAGTCGCGGAAGATCTCGCATACTTCGCAATGGACTTCCGCAAAGACCTTAGCCGCCCCTTTGAGCCGCCTTTCCAACCCTCAATCGGCAAATATACGGACAATTACCTGCTTCTAATATCCGGCTCCAAAGTGTTCAGTTACGCAGGGCAACGAATCGCTATCGTCGCAATGTCAAATGCACTCTACAAAAGGCAATTCAATGGATTAACCGCCAAATATGGCGGCGGAACATTCGGTAGCGTATTCATACACAGAGTTCTTTATGCCGCATCAACAGGAGTTAGCCACTCCGCCCAGTACGCCCTCGCCGCAATGTTCAAAGCCGCTTCCGACGGGAAATATAATTTCCTCGATGAAGTAAAAGAATATGGACGACGCGCCAAAAAACTGAAAAAAATTTTCCAAAAATACGGCTTCGGAATTGTTTATGATAACGATCTCGGTCAACCTGTCGGCGATGGATTCTATTTTACCATAAAATACCCTGGAATGACCGGCGGAGAATTGCTTAAAGCCCTTATTCCCTACGGAATCAGCGCAATATCCCTCTCAACTACCGGCAGCCAACAGGAAGGTCTCAGAGCATGCACCTCTTTTATAAAAGACCACCAGTACGAACAACTCGAAGAAAGGCTTAAAATATTCGCCGCACAACAAAACTAACCGGTGCTCTTAGTAGTCAATGCCCTGTAAACAAGCCAAACACCCGCAATGATAAAAGGTATACTCAATGCCTGACCCATGTTAATGTGCATCGTTTCCAACATCTGTAACTCAAAGGGTTCCTGCACATTTTTCAAGTATTCAACAAAAAAACGGGTGACGAAAATGCCGAGCAGGAAGACACCAAATATCAACCCCTGCCTCTTATACGCCGCACACTTCCAATATAAATAAAGACAAATAAAAGAAACCAATACATAGGGGATAGCCTCGTAAATCTGCGTCGGATGACACGGTGAGTCGGGGTATTCCGCTCCCCTGACAAAAATAAATCCCCACGGCAAAGAAGTAGGATGACCGTAAACCTCCGAATTCATCAAATTACCCAGGCGAATCAACGCCGCAACAAAGCCTACCGGCACAACCAACCTGTCAAATGTCCAAAGCATGGACTTATGCGTCACCTTCCTCGAATAAAGCCATATCGCAATGATGATGCCTATCGTCCCGCCATGGCTCGCAAGCCCGCCATTCCAGAATGCTATAATCTCCAAAGGATGAGCAAAATAATACAACGGGTCATAAAACAAACAATGCCCAAGACGTGCACCGATAATCATTCCGAAAAAGACATAATAAATGAGACTCTCCATCCATTCCGACGGAATCTTCTCATTATTCCATATCTTCTTCAAAATCCACGGTCCAATTATGAAAAGCCCTAAAACAAAAGCAAATGCATACCAACGTACCTCCCTGTCAATTCCGGGAATAGTGAACAACGCAGGACTAACATTCCATGTTATATAAGATAATAGCATAATATTTTTATTTAATTACGGGCGCAAAAGTACAAAAAATAACGAATTAATTGCTAACTTTGCAGCCGAATCTTATTAAATAATGAATTCCAAACTTTCCGAAATCCATAACAAATTACAAAGCAAAGTGTTTGAAGTACTGCGTGACGCAACCGACAGTATTAATACAGATGCTTATCTAATAGGCGGATACGTGCGCGATATATTCCTGCAACGCCAGTCAAAAGATATTGATGTCGTATGCGTCGGCAGCGGAATAACACTCGCCGAAACAGTCAAAAATATGCTCGGAAGAAGAGCAAAACTATCCGTATTCAAAAACTTCGGCACCGCACACATCGACTATCTCGATATAGATATAGAATTTGTCGGCGCCAGAAAAGAGTCTTATTCCCGCAATTCCCGCAAACCAATTGTAGAAAACGGCACACTCGAAGATGACATCAGCCGTCGAGATTTCACAATAAATACCCTTGCCGTCAAACTCAACCGCGAAGGATTCGGTACTCTCATAGACCATTTCGGCGGATTATACGATATAGATAACCTGATCATTAGAACTCCGTTAGATCCCGACATCACTTTCAATGACGACCCCCTGAGAATGTTCCGCGCAATCCGTTTCGCTTCCCAACTCGGCTTTTTTATCGAACCCGAAACCTTTGATGCAATAGAACGCAACCGCAAACGCATAGAAATAGTTTCGGCAGAAAGAATTGTTGATGAATTAAATAAGATAATCATGTCACCCCGCCCCTCAATCGGCTTTGAACTCCTCGAACAGACCGGTCTACTCGAAATTATCCTGCCCGAACTTACCGCCCTGAAAGGTATCGAAACCAAAGAAGGCATCGGACACAAAGACAATTTCACCCATACACTAAAAGTGCTTGATAATCTCGCAAAAACAAGCGATAATCTTTGGTTACGCTGGGCTGCCGTTTTTCATGACATCGGCAAACCACGCAGTAAACGCTTTGATCACAAATCAGGCTGGACATTTCATTCCCATGAGTATACAGGAATGAAAATGCTGAAAGGTATTTTTATCCGCCTGAAATTTACTTTAGGTGACAGATTAAAATATGTTGAAACACTCGTTGCCTTGCACATGCGCCCGACAGTACTTTCCGACGATGAAGTTACAGATTCTGCCGTGCGACGGTTACTCTTCGAGGCGGGCGATACAATCGATGACCTGATGCTGCTTTGCGAAGCAGATATAACATCGAAAAATCCTGAGAAGGTTAAGCATTTCCTCAACAATTTCAAGATCGTACGAATCAAACTGAAAGAAATCGAAGAAAAAGACCGTCTTCGCAATTTCCAGCCGCCAATCGACGGATTACAGATAATGGAAATATTCTCACTGCCTCCAGGTCGTATCATAGGAGATCTGAAGACGGCAATCAAAGACGCTATCCTCGACGGAATTATCCCTAATGAATACGATGCCGCCCATAAATTTTTGCTGATGATTGCCAAAGAAAAAGGCTTATTACATTAAATAAACAAGCGATTTAGAGAAATTACATGCACTTTTTTTTAAAAAACAGTAAAAAATTTGGTTGGTAAAAATAAATCATATAAATTTGAAGCCGCAAAAAAATACATTTTTTGTATAACTAAACATTAAACTTTAATTTTTTTTATGAACAAGACTGAACTTATCGATGCGATTGCAACTTCATCAGGTTTGACGAAAGTTGATTCGAAGAAAGCGCTTGACGGTTATTTAACCGCAGTGAAAGCCGAATTGAAAAAAGGAGGCAAAGTAACATTAGTTGGATTTGGTACCTATTCCGTTATTGCAAAAAAGGAAAGAACCGGTATCAACCCTAAAACCAAAACTCCCATTAAAATAGCCGCTAAAAAAGTGGTTAAATTTAAACCGGGGGCGGAACTCTCTCTCAAGTAAAATTTATTTTTACTACACTTTTTAACAAGGCATACCGAAAAGTATGCCTTGTTTTTGTAATATTAGCCTGTGGAATCACATAAATTTGTCTCTGTTGTACGTACCAGCAAAAGAATCAGGGAAGTTTTCTATTGCTTCCTGAAGAATTCCGCTTTATATATTCCAGGGCGTCCTCATAGGCTGGTTAATGTACCGGTTTGCGGCGTCATCTCCTATAAATTCAAGTTTGTCGGGGTCGAATTGTAGTGTACGGTTAAGCCGTAAAGCGACGACTCCGAGATTGACAAGAGTAGAAGATCGAAATCCGTTACGTTCGTTTAGCGCAAAAGGACATCTTGTGCGGATGGATTCAAGGAAATCCGTCACTTGCGGCGCAGGTTCGGGGAATGCGGCGAGTTTCTTTTCCCAGTCGGGAATATCACAGATGAAGCCACGGTAAACATTGCCGTTCGGACCGGAGATATACGGCGCGTTGGGATCGCCAAGGTCGCCACCATGGAGAATAATTTGGCAACCATCGTCATAGGTGTATGTTATTGAGCGCCATGTACCGACCGCGTCAGGATGTTGCTGGGGGGCGTCTACTTCTACGCGGATAGGACTTGTGTCGTCTTTGTCGAGCAGATATTGTACGGGGTCGAGGTAATGCTGTCCCATGTCGCCAAGTCCTCCGGCGTCGTAATCCCAATATCCGCGGAATGTCTGATGTGTACGGTGCTTGTTGTAGGGCTTGTACGGTGCCGGACCGAGCCACATATCGTAGTCGAATCCTTCGGGGATTGGTTGTGGTTCGAGATCTTCCCTGCCTGTCCAGAAGAATTTCCAGTCGAATCCGGTATGTTTTGATACTGTTATTTTAAGTGGAGAGCCGAGAAGTCCGCTTTGTACGAGTTTTTTCAGGGGTTTCACAGGAGTGCCGAGCCCGTAGAACCTGTCGGTGAAGCGGAACCATGTATTAAGCCGGAACATCCGTCCGTATTGCGCGACAGCTTCCATCACCCGTTTACCTTCTCCTATTGTTCGTGTCATTGGCTTTTCGCACCAGATGTCTTTGCCTGCTTTGGCTGCTTCGACCGACATTATACCGTGCCAGTGGGGTGGGGTAGCGATGTGGACAATATCCACGTTTGGGTCATGGATAAGGTCGCGGAAATCATGGTATGCTGTGATTGGATTACCGTGCATATTTTGGACTTCTTTGAGCCTGTCACGGTCTACGTCACAGATTGCAACGAGGCGTGTGTTAGCGTATTGGAAATGTCCCGGACCCATTGAGCCGACTCCGATAACGCCTTTTGTAAGTTGGTCGCTTGGGGGTGTGAATCCTTTTCCAAGGACGTGACGCGGTATGATAGTGAATACCGGTATATATGCGGCAGTTCTCAGGAATTTTCTACGATTTATATTCATATAACATTAATTTTACTGTTTTATGACGGCAAAGGTAATGATTTTTTGCCGTCTGGGAAAAACTTTCTACTTTTGCGGACATAAATTAAAATAATATGGCTGGGCAGCGATATATCAGGCGTGGCGTTTCCGCATCCAAAGAAGACGTTCACAATGCTATAAAGAATGTAGACAGAGGGATTTTCCCGCGTGCTTTTTGTAAGATCATCCCTGATATTTTGGGTGGTAGCGATGAGTATTGTAATATTATGCACGCTGACGGAGCGGGGACTAAGTCGTCGCTTGCTTATATCTATTGGCGTGAGACGGGCGACCTGTCTGTTTGGAAAGGTATTGCGAAGGATTCTATTGTGATGAATCTGGATGACTTGCTTTGTGTAGGGGCGACTGATAATATACTGCTTTCGTCAACTATCGGACGTAACAAGCATCTCATTCCCGGCGAGGTGATCTCCGAGATCATACGGGGTACCGGCGAGATATGTGAAGAGTTGTGTTCGCTGGGGATAAATATATACCTTACCGGCGGGGAAACTGCCGATGTTGGCGACCTTGTAAGAACCGTCATTGTTGACAGTACTGTTACCTGCCGCATGAAACGTTCTGATGTCATTGATAATTCGCGTATAGTCGCCGGTGACGTTATAGTAGGTTTAAGTTCTACCGGTATTGCGACTTATGAGGACAGGTACAACGGTGGGATGGGTAGTAATGGTTTGACGTCCGCCCGTCACGATGTGTTTGGTTGTTACCTTGCGGAGAAGTACCCTGAAAGTTTCGATCCCGCTACTCCTCCGGATCTGGTTTATTCGGGCGATAAGCGCTTGACCGACATGATTGAGGGGCTTGGGATTGATGCCGGCAGCCTGGTGCTTTCTCCTACCAGGACGTATGCTCCGGTGATAAAGGAAGTTTTGGGTAGTCTTCGACCTGTCATTCACGGCATGGTGCATGTTTCGGGTGGCGCCCAGACAAAGATCCTGCATTTTGTGGAGAATCTACGTGTTGTCAAGAATAATTTGTTTCCCGTCCCGCCGCTTTTCGACCTTATCAGGCAGCAATCGGGTACGTCGTGGCAGGAGATGTATAAGGTTTTCAACATGGGACACCGGATGGAGATTTATTTACCGCGCGAATTTGCGCAGGAAGTTATTTCCATTTCGGAATCGTTTGGAATTGAGGCACGGATAATCGGTTACACGGAAACTGCTGGCGGGAAAGAGCTTTTTATCGAAGCCGGAGATGGAAACCGGTTAGAATATTACGCTTAAATAAAATTTTTCACAGGAATCGTCTATTTCCTGACCCATTCGTAGGCGCCGATATCCGGAAACCCATCTTCCAGGCGTGAATTTCCTCTAATATCCAGCGGCGCTGCCTGAGAGAAGCCTGGATTTGCGGCATTTCTTGCCGGCGATGACTCTTTCAGGCTGAAATCGAATAAAAAATCCTCACCGGCGGCGTCAGAACCTTTACAGTCTACAAATATTGAGTCGGGATGGGCGTCGAAAACGCAGCCGGCGACCTTTTCGTCTTCAAAAAACTTATCCGTCAGCAAGCAATTCATCAATTTGTAATTAAAAGATGCCTTTTCTGCGACCGCAGCCAGGATTACCGAGTCTTTTCTTACCGATGCCAGGACGGTGTTGTAGAAGTCTGCGCTTTCGAGGGGTAAAACTACCGTCTCATTGTCAAGAGTTGCGCTGTTTGATAGCATTACCAGCCTGTGAGCGGACTTTTTCCAGCCGGCTTCGGGGAATGTCGGATAGTAATTTGCCACTGTGCAGTGTATGAATTGGTATGCTCCTCCGGAAAGTCTCAGGTTTATGTCACCGGAGTTGGAGAACTCGCAATTTTCCGCCGAAATATCACAGTTTACTGCCGATAGCAGGCATCCCGGGGCGTTTGTGACGACGGTATTTCTCAGTACCGCCTTCTTTTGTGCGGTCGTTGAGGGAAGGAAATCGAGTCCGTACCGCCCGTTCCTTATTCTCACATTATCAATGACATTCCCATAGCTGCCGGCGCTGAATCTTATACCGCCCCACTGGTTTGGAATGAGGTCATATTGCAGGGGTTTTGCGAGAGGCAGGTAGTCTGTCCGGCTACCGCGAAAAACAATCGGGTTACCTTCTTCGCCGAGCATCATGACATTTCCTTCGACGATAAATTCGGCGTCATTGTTCATAAAAAACACGGATCCGGCAGGGATAACAGCCGAAACGCCTTCTCCGATGGTAAATTTTCCATGAATAAGGTACGGCTTTATGGCGCTTAGCGTCGTATCCCTGTCGATAAATATATCTTTGCAGTGGAAAGCGTCCTGCCCGTATGCCTCAAGTTCAACGAACTGGTTTATGCCGTTGGTAACGAAAACAATACGGTCGCTTATCCGCACGATATTATTTTCGCCTGATTCGCTAGGTTTCACGTTTACCATGACATATACGCTGTCGCCGGCTCTGAGTTCAAGATTCTCAAAGGCGCTGCCGGCGAATCCGTCGATATTTATTTTGAAAGGGCTGTCTGCGCCGTGTTCCGTCGTGATTGACGAGACTGTCAGGTTGCGGTTGTTGCGGTTGTAGAACCTGAAAAACTTCACCGGCGAATTGACGGCGGTAAGTACCGTGTCAAACGACACCGTGTCGGTCGAAAATGACAGGATATCATTCGGATTGTACGAAATGTCGTTCAGTCCGTCATCGCACGCATAGAAAAAGGCGTAAGCCAGAGCAAAAAGAAGCAGGAAGTTCCTCATACCGTCATCAATCAGTTTCTATTAGAACGGAGAAATCGCGTAAATATTTTCTGAGAAAATAATAAAAAATATAACTGAATAATAAAAATAGCTCACTCTTAACTCCCTACTTTTAGTTTTTTTATTACCTTTGCCGGATATTTTTAAAAGAATCATCATTATGAACGCAAAAAACATCTTATTATTCTGCATCATTGGATTCGTCGTAACTGTTTTACAGTCATGCGAAGACGATAACGGTAGCGAAGATTTCGGAAATAACCAGATAAACGAGTGGATACTCGATATGATGGAAACGTATTACCTCTGGAATGAGAAAATCCCGTCTGAAACAGACAAAAACCTCTTTCCAGCCGACTACTTTGAATCGCTTATTTACAAAGAAGAGGATAAATTTTCCTGGATTCAGGAGAATTTTACGGAACTTATGGAAAGCCTCGTGGGAATTGACACCGAACCAGGGTATGATTTTAATCTGTATGCACTCACTGACAAAAGTCCGAGACTTGTCGGCGGTTTCATTACTTACGTAAAGCCCAATTCGCCAGCAGCAGCGACTAATCTTAGGCGAGGGCAATATTTTACGCATATTAACGGTAAGGAAGTGAACGAAGAGAATTACAGAACGCTGTTAGACGAACTCAACCAGCCACATAAACTGACAGTAGTCGATCTTGAAAAAGAAACAAAACAAGATATTTCCTTCCAGTTGGTAAAATATGAGGAAAATCCGCTCCTGCTTGATTCCATATATAATTTTGATGACCGGAAAGTCGGGTATCTTGTTTATAACTTCTTCTCGGACGACCCGGGAGACGGCTCTCTGAAATACGCCAAGCAACTAAATGATGTCTTTGGAAAATTCAAAGCGCGAGGAATTAATGAACTTGTGCTCGATTTACGATACAACTATGGTGGATCGCTGTCAACGGCGACCAAGATGTCGAGTATGATCTCCAATTGCAGTACGACAGATGTTTTCCTTCATCTACAATATAACAGATTGCTGAACCAATACTACGAACAGGTAGACGGTAGCGACTACAATAAGTTATATTTCGTAAACAGTATTGAGTCGGAAGCCATTAACCAACTCGGACTTACGACAATTTACGTGCTGGTGACCAATAGAACGGCGTCAGCAAGCGAAATTGTAATCAATGGTCTGAAACCTTATGCTACAGTCGTCCTTGTTGGATTAACAACCTACGGAAAACCTTTCGGATCGGTTACTTTCTACGAAGAAGACGAGGAAAAACAGCAGTATAACAAATGGGGAATGCAGCCGATTGTCGTAAGATTCACAAATTCCTTGAATAATGCCGATTACTTGGACGGATTCCAGCCGGATGTTGAGTCTAACGAGGTGGATGATGTACCTTTTAAGCAGTTAGGCGACATTAACGAGAAAATGCTCCGCGACGCCCTCATTAAGATGGGTATTAATAAGTCGTGGTTCTCTGAAAGTACACTAAGGTCCGGTAAATCCGCCTTCGGTAAACCCATTTGGTCGTCCGCTGACAGGAAACCGGTCAGAAGAAACACGTATATTAACGATATTAAATTATGAAATCCCACTTATTTATATTTATGGCTTTGATTATTGTTTCCTGCGCTCCGAATAAATCAACAAATACACAGCCGGAAGATAATTTCCGGTACAACGTCGAACAGTTTGCCGATGCCGGTGTGCTTCGGTTTCGCGTCAACGGCTGGGATAGCCTTGATGTACGCCGTAAAGCGCTTGTGTACTGCCTTAACGAGGCTGCACTTTGGGGGCGTGATATTCTTTTCGACCAGAATAACCGTTACAACCTTGCTGTACGTCGAACGCTTGAGGCTATCTATTCCGGTTACCAGGGGGATACGGCGACTGTTGACTATAAGGAGTTTATAATCTACTTAAAGCGTGTCTGGTTTTCTAACGGCATTCATCATCACTATGGACAGGAAAAGTTTTTACCTGCATTTTCAAAGGAATTTTTTGTCGATGCTGTCCGGTCACTGAATATAAAACAGGTACCTGTCCGTGAAAACCAGTCTGTGGATGATTTCCTTGCCGAGATTATACCTGTTATATTTGATCCACAGGTTTATACGAAGAAAGTAGAGCAGGGGAGTGGTGTTGATGTTATTTCCTCTTCGGCGAACAATTATTATGGTCAAGGGGTTACGCAGTCCGATGTTGAAAGGTTTTACGATGCAAAGAAAGACCCGCATAATACACAGCCGGTAGCATACGGACTGAATAGCCGTCTGGTAAAACAAAACGGGGTTCTTACCGAGCAGGTGTACCGTCTCGGCGGACTTTATTCTTCTTCGATAGAGAAAATTATCTACTGGCTTCAAGAGGCTGGGAAATATACTGAAAATGAAGAACAAAGCAGGGTTATTGAGTTGCTTGTCGACCATTACCGTACCGGCTCTCTGGAGACTTACGATGACTATGCCATAGCGTGGGTGCAAGATACCGAATCGATGGTTGATTTTGTGAATGGTTTTACCGAATCCTACGGCGATGCGCTTGGAATAAAGGCAAGTTGGGAGGCGCTTGTTAATTTCAAGGATTTAGATGCTACCGCTAAGACGAAGATTATCAGCGAGAATGCGCAATGGTTTGAGGATAACTCCCCTGTTGCGCGGCAATTCAGGAAAGAGAAAGTGAAAGGCGTCAGCGCTAAGGCAATTACGGCGGCAATAATCGGCGGTGACTGTTACCCGACTACTCCTATCGGCATCAACCTGCCTAATTCCAACTGGATACGCAAGGAATACGGCTCAAAGTCGGTAACTATCACCAACATCACCGACGCATACGACAAGGCGGCTCTTGGTAGCGGGTTTATCGACGAATTTGTATCCGGCGACTATGAAAAGGGGCTTATAAAGAAATATTCTTCACAGACAGATAATCTACATACCGACCTTCACGAATGTCTTGGGCACGGCTCCGGCAAACTTTTGCCGGGCGTTGATCCCGATGCTTTGAAGGTTTACGGTTCGACAATCGAGGAAGCGCGTGCCGACCTGTTTGGGTTGTATTATATTCCTGATGCTAAGATGCTTGAACTTGGTCTTTTAGATGACGCGGAGGCATATAAGGCGGAGTACTATAAGTACATGATGAACGGACTTATGACGCAACTTGCCCGCATCGAACCTGGTAAGCAAATTGAGGAATCGCACATGCGCAATCGTGCAATGATAGCGCACTGGGTGCTTGAAAAAGGTGCGGCGGAAAAAGTCGTAGAATTAAAGAAAGATCCTGAACATGATAAAACTTTCGTGAAGATAAATGATTACGAAAAGATGCGCGCCCTGATCGGTCAGTTATTGGCTGAGATACAGCGTATCAAGTCGGAAGGCGATTTCAAGGCGGCGCAGGAGATAGTGGAAACTTATGCCGTGGAAGTTGATCGTGCCCTGCATCTTGAAGTAAAAACCCGCTATGACGCCCTTGGAATTGTGCCCTACAAGGGATTTGTCAATCCGGTTTACGAGGCGGTTCGCGGGGAGCAAGGTGAGATAATAGACGTAAAAGTAAGTTATGACGAGGGTTACGCAGAGCAAATGATGAGGTATGCGCAAGATTATTCGCCTCTGCCGACGTATAACGATTAATACCAAACACCATACATGATGACTCACAAAAAAGAAAAACCAGACGAGAAGACCAGAGCCAAAGCGCTTCTCGACAAGTACCTTTCACAGAAACAATACCGCAAAACGGCGGAACGATACGCCATTCTCGACCTTATTTACAGTAACCGCGGACACTTCGAGATTGAGTGGCTGTATCAGGAGATGGAAAAGCAGGAATTTCGCGTAAGCAAGGCAACTATCTACAACACAATGCAATTACTTGTAGAATGTCAGCTCGTCCTCAAGCACCAGTTCACCAAAAACGTATCGGTTTACGAGCGTGCCATTGGCAATGACCTGCACCACCACCTGATATGCACACAATGTGGCAAGGTAATCGAATACAAAGACCCTGGACTGATCCAGTTCATCAATGAAAAGGGCATAAAACGCTTCACACCTGCATACTATAACCTGAATATTTACGGAATTTGCAGCACTTGCACAAGGAAAAAAAAGAAAAAGTAGCAAAACTTACAGAGTGCACGTAACATTTAGTGTCCGCGCTATTTTGTTTGTAGTAAATTGATAAACAGTGTATTAACTTAATTTATTTTTATATGACACCATATTTGACGAGAGCAAGCCTGAACGCCACAAGCGAGGCAATGGAGCCAGATACCATGATACTCTATATCTGTGAATTCATACGGAAATTATGATTTGGCAGAAAAAACTTTCTATGTAGAATCTGGCGACAAGAACATATCCAGCAACGATGTCGAATTTCGAGAATATGCCGAATATATCAAGGAATCATTAAGATTGTCAGGTGCTGAAGAAACATACGACAAAAAAGGCGCGGATATGTGTATTCTTGTAAATTACGGAATATCAGATGAATCATATACCGAAACCGTACCAGTCCCAATATGGGGACAGACAGGTGTTTCATCTATCCGAACTACCAGTAAAACAACAGGTTCAGCATCAGGTTCCGCTCACGGCAGTGCATCAAGAATAGGTAATTCCATTTATGGCTCTGCCTATGGTTCGACGAGTGGCAGTTCTACTACGACGGCAACTACAAATGTGACGCCTTCATACGGCATCACAGGTTACACAAACGTCGACAGGCGCGTTTCTCTTTTTCGCCGTGTTGTGAATGTGTATGCGTATGATAATCAACAAACATCGGAACCTGTAATGCTTTGGAAAACAAATCTGATAAGCGAAGGAAGTTCAATCGACCTGCGAAGAGTAGTTCCTTATATGGCATATATTGCGTGGGGACGCATGGGAAAAAGTACAGGCGAAATGAAAGAATATAAGGTATATGAAAATGATTACTTTTTTCTATGTTGGAAACAGGGAATGCTGACTAACCGCAACATAACAGCCTATCCTATATACCGTTCCTCAAATGCGGCACACAGTAATTTTGATATTACCATTGTAGAAAAAACAGATGATGAAACTATTGTAGTAATGAGGAAAGATGGATGCATAACAACATGGTACAACATTCTGCCAAGTATGTGTATTGAATGTAACGGACAGCAATATTACATACATAGCGTAGACCATTACACATTGGGGAAAAAAATTTATAATGAATGTGGTATACGATATTTCAGAATGCACTTTCCCGCAATACCTTCAAATGTTCACAATATCAACATTAGAGAAGATGAAGTGAAGCCTTTTATTAAATCTACGAGGTATTCTATAAATAAGAAAGGGTTTGAATGGATAGGGCTGTTAATAAAATAAAAAGGCTACGTATTACCACACAGCCTCGAATTTTAGAAGAATCCTTAAGAATTATTCGGCAATATCGGCAATAATGTATCTGTCGGTAATTACTTATGTTCTGTTATCTCACATCCTTTTTGGTAATAAAACAATCGCATTGTCCCGTAAAGTACCTGTTACCATTGTAATAACAAAGTAAAGAGTTACTCCCCTTAAAGTCCTCAATATCTTTAAAGTCTTTAATGTCCTTTTTTAAAAAATCATCGCCACATCGCTAAATAGTATCGCCCCCTCGCGAAACAACATCACCAAGTTTCTAAAATACGTCGTTCCCATCCTTAAAGTCCTTAGTGTCTTTAAAGCCCTTAATATCCTTTTTTAAAAAATCATCGCCGCATCGCTAAATAGTATCGCCCCCTAGCGAAACAACATCACCAACTTTCTAAAATACGTCGTTCCCATCCTTAAAGTCATTAATATCTTTAAAGCCCTTAATGTCCTTAAAAGTTATACAATAAATAACTTTTTATACGTTTACAATACAAAATAAAAACAATATTTTGCAGATCAAAAAACTTTCCGTACCTTTGCACCAGAATAGAGAATAAAATATAACATATAATGAATATAATTATAATTCTCATCAGTACTTTATTCATGCGCAGAAATATTTTATTCACGCGCAGAAATATTTTATTCACGCGCAGAAATATTTTATTCACGCGCAGAAATATTTTATTCATGCGCAGAAATATTTTATTCATGCGCAGAAATATTTTATTCACGCGCAGAAATATTTTATTCATGCGCAGAAATATTTTGTTCACGCGCAGAAATATTTTATTTCATCTCGAAAATACTGTATTTAATAACTATTTATATAAATCTATAATTAATTAAATTTTTATGTCAACTACAAATTTTTTACCCGGAACTTATTCTGGATTATCAATGTGGCTCTTTAATTTCATTAAAGAACTTACTGAATTGAGAGTAATTTTCGGTATATCGGAAAAGGATTTTTCCGATCTGAAAGCAGTAACATCAGACTTCCAGGAGGCTAACATCCAAGCAAACTCGTCAAGCGCTACAAGTTACGACCGTCTGTCAAGGAAAGAAAAGGCTGTGTCAACAAAAAAGACTGTCCGCCAATTTATTAACAGGCATCTACGGTTTAATCCGGCGATGACAAACGAATTACGCAATTTACTCGGAATGACGGTACCTGACCTCGACCAGACACCCGCATCTCCGCCTGAAACCACGCCGAAAGGTACGGTCGATTTCTCAACCCACCAGAAACATAAACTGAGGGTGAAAGACAGCCAATCATCAGGACGCGCGAAGCCGGAGCATGTCCGCGGATTCGAGGTGTGGCACAAGTTCGGAGAAATGCCCGTCAACGATGGGGATTTTTCATACACCGGATTCAGCAGTAGTAATCGCCTGATAGTCAATTATCCGCTCGATATGGTCGGAACTGTCGTCAGATACCGATTCCGCTGGATAAATACCCGCAGTAAACCGGGTCCGTGGAGCGACATAGTGTCGGCGATAATTAATTGAAGATTGAAAACATGCCGTGAGTCGCGGAATATTTAGAGGTAAGCGTAAACTTAATGCGTTGATTATCCGAAAAGTTCCCGAAAAGCCTCCTCAACTTTCTTTACCTCGGTAATCGTGATATGCGCTTTGCTTCGCTCAAAGCCTTTCAAATTGTTTTTAGGGATAAGTATTTTCCTGAAACCGAGTTTCTCCGCCTCCTGAATGCGCTGCTCAACACGGTGTACCGGACGAATTTCCCCCGACAAACCAACCTCGCCCGCCATGCAAACCTCGCGCTCTGTCGCAACGTCAAGACTCGACGAAAGAATCGCGGAAATTACCGCCAAATCCATAGCCGGATCGTTTACCCGCAAGCCTCCCGCAATGTTGAGGAAAACATCCTTTTGTGCAATCTTAAATCCCGCTCGTTTCTCAAGCACAGCAAGCAACATATTCATGCGACGAATGTCAAAGCCGGTTGCCGAACGCTGAGGTGTGCCGTATGCCGCAGTGCTGACAAGAGATTGTGTCTCAATGAGAAAAGGACGTATTCCTTCGATCGCAGCCGCGATCGCCACACCGCTCAACCCCTCGTGATTCTGTGTCAATAAGAGTTCCGAAGGATTGCTTACCTCCCGTAAACCGTCTTGTCGCATTTCATAAATACCTAATTCCGACGCATTCCCAAAGCGATTTTTAATATTTCGCAGGATACGATACATATAGTGCTGATCCCCCTCAAACTGAAGTACCGTATCCACAATATGTTCCAAAACCTTCGGTCCCGCAATGTTGCCTTCCTTATTTATATGACCAATGAGTAGGGTAGGGGTGTGAGTCTCCTTCGCAAACTTCAATAAAGCCGCAGCCGATTCGCGAACCTGCGAAACACTGCCGGGACCTGACTCAATTCTTTCCGTATAAACAGTTTGAATAGAGTCAATTATCAATAAATCCGGCTTCAAATTGTTCAAATGAGTGAAAATCGCCTCCAAATTGGTCTCGCAAAAGATATACAAATTCTGATGCTCATTGCCAAGTCTCTCAGCTCGTAACTTCAATTGCCGGGTGCTCTCTTCGCCGGAGACGTATAAAGTCTTTAATTTATTGAGTTTGAGTATCGTTTGCAGTACCAAAGTAGATTTTCCAATTCCAGGTTCACCGCCAATCAGGATCAACGAGCCGGGAACCAAACCTCCGCCCAGCACACGGTTAAATTCCTCGTCACCCATGTTCAATCGGGTTTCCTCGCCGATGTCAATGTCCTGCAAAAGCACGGGTCGAGTCTTTTTCGCATCGTAACCTAATCCAGCAAACTGCTGCTGCGAAGAGTTTGCTTTCGGTGATACAATTTCTTCAACGTAAGTGTTCCATTCCTCACAAACAGGACATTTCCCAAGCCATTTAGGAGAATCGTTACCACAGTTCGAGCAAACAAAAACAGTCTTATTCTTTGACATAGAAAAATACATTTAACATAATCGTAATTATGCGGATACAGAAATAAAAAGATTTCATAAAAAACAGCACAAAATTAATATAAAAAGCGAGAATATTTGCGTAATAAAAAAAATAGTCGTACCTTTGCAGCCACAAATCAGGAAAATTAATGGCTCCGTGGCTCAACTGAATAGAGCATCTGACTACGGATCAGAAGGTTGGGGGTTTGAATCCCTCCGGAGTCACAATCAATCAAACAATATTAAAGTTTTACAAGATGCCTAAAATGAAGACTAATTCCGGTGCCAAAAAAAGATTCGCTCTTACCGGAACAGGAAAAATCAAGAGGAAGCACGCTTTCAAAAGTCATATTCTTACGAAGAAGACCAAGAAACAAAAGAAACGTTTAACCCATTTCGCGATTCTTAATAAATCGAATGAAAAGAGTGTGAAAGCACTTTTGGGAATTTAATTAACCGTTTCAAAAATCAGTGATTTTCAAAAAGATTTATTAACAGAAATTCAGCACTAAAGAACGCTATAACAAACGTCGCTGACTTTCACAATCATTTCAAAAACAATGCCAAGAAGTGTAAATCATGTAGCCTCAAGGGCTAAAAGAAAAAGAATCCTCAAACTGACAAGAGGATATTATGGTGCAAGACGTAACGTCTGGACTGTCGCCAAAGGAACGTGGGAAAAAGGGTTGACTTATGCGTTCCGTGATCGCCGCGCTAAAAAACGTAACTTTCGCGCTTTGTGGATACAGCGTATCAACGCTGCAGCACGGCTCGAAGGATTGTCTTATTCACAGTTGATGGGCGCTCTGCATAAGGCAGGAGTAGAAATCAACCGCAAAGTGCTTGCAGATTTAGCTCTCAATCATCCTGAAGCATTCCAGGCGATTGTGAATAAGGTAAAATAAATTGTTTTCATTTTGTTAAGTCCGGTAGGGGAAACCACTCCCCTACCCTTTTTTATTTTAAAAAATTAAACTCTCTTTCGTAGATCTGGGTTAGGCGCAAATTTTGCCATATCATTTATTTCGATTACCTTTGCAGCCGATATTTATAATCAAAGAATATGAATAAAACATTGTTTTTTGTCTTTGGAACAATAGCATTGCTCGTCCTGTCAATATCTTGCAACAACCAGAAGTCAATGCAGGAACTGATTCAGGAAGAAAAGAAAGCCATAGAAAGGTATATCGTCAACAACCACCTGAACATTATAAACCATTTCCCGGAAGACGGGAAGTTTGGGGAGAAAGACTATTTCAAGACAAGTGAAGGCGTCTATTTCCGAGTGGACAGCTTCAATGTGGAAAAGATGGCGGAAGCGAACAAAGGAGTGACCCTGAGAGTGAAATCGGTACATTACATAGCCGTATCCGACACCAGCATATACTCCTTAGAATCCATTCAGCCGTATTCATTTACCTACGGGAAGTCGCAGACCTATAGCACAACGTTTTGTTCCGCATGGGCTATACCGTTGAAATATGTCGGCGAACATTCGATAGTGGACATGCTCGTACCGTCAAGCTACGGCACTTCGGAAAACCGCTCTTCGTTTATCCCTGTCTTCTACAAAGGGGTGACATACACAAACGTCGATGCCCCAAGATAAATTATGTCGTTAATCAAATCTATTTCGGGGATAAGAGGCACAATAGGAGGCAAAGCAGGGGAAAACCTGACTCCGCTTGACATAGTGAAGTTTACCGCCGCTTATGCTACTTTTATCAGTAAAAAGAATCTTCCTTCAAAGAGTGTTGTTGTCGGTCGAGATGCACGTGTTTCAGGTGAAATGGTACGCGATCTGGTAGCAGGAACGTTGACCGGTATGGGATTTGACGTGATCGACATAGGACTCGCAACTACCCCTACAACCGAACTTGCTGTTGTCGCCGAACACGCTGCAGGAGGCATCATCATTACCGCATCCCATAACCCTAAACAGTGGAACGCTATGAAACTTCTTAACGAAAACGGTGAATTCCTCAATGCTGCAGAAGGCGCCGAGATAGTGAACCTCGCCGAAGCAGGGGATTTTACTTTTGTTGGAATAGACGATCTTGGTAAGATCAAAACCGACGATACATTTACACAGAAACATGTTGAACATGTACTTGCACTGAACCTTGTTGATGTTGCAGCAATCCGTGAGGCAGGCTTTACGGTAGTCTTTGATGCGGTAAATTCCGTTGGAGGACTTGCTATTCCATTGCTGCTCGAAGCGCTTGGCGTTAAACGTATTATTCCGCTGAATGCAGAGCCGAGCGGTATCTTTGCACACAATCCCGAGCCTCTTCCGCAGCATCTGACGGGCATCGCTTCCCTCGTGAAATCGGAAAAGGCTGACGTAGGATTCGTTGTTGACCCTGACGTTGACCGTTTGGCAATAGTAACGGAACGCGGGGAAATGTTCGGCGAAGAATATACTCTGGTTTCCGTGGCGGACTATGTGTTACGGTACGTTAAGGGCAATACTGTTTCCAATCTTAGTTCGACCCGTGCATTGAGGGATATAACGGTTAGGCATGGCGGCAATTACGCTGCGGCTGCGGTAGGTGAAGTTAACGTTGTAGAGAAGATGAAAGAAACCGGCGCCGTCATTGGTGGCGAAGGCAACGGTGGTGTGATTTATCCCGCCTCGCATTACGGACGCGATGCACTTGTCGGCATTGCTCTGTTCTTAAGTTGCTTAGCCAAATCCGGCAAAACTGTCAGTGAATTGCGTGCCGATTATCCCGATTACTTTATGGCAAAGCAGAGAATAGATCTCTCGCCGGAAACAAATATTGATGCTATCCTTACCTCATTCAAAGAGCGTTACGCCGAATACAGCGTTAATGATATTGACGGCGTGAAGGTAGATTTCCCCGACCGCTGGGTACATCTGCGCAAATCCAATACCGAGCCGATAATCCGCATCTATACCGAAGCGCCTACAATGGAAGATGCCGAAGCGCTGGCGTTTGAGGTCAAAGCCAATATTTAGTCATGCACTATTCCTCATTCTCCCTCGCAAACGGATTACGAATAATTTACATCCCTTCAAACAATCCTGTAACTTATTGCGGGTTCGCCGTTGATGCCGGTACGAGAGATGAGCGGGCAACAGAGTACGGTCTCGCGCACTTTGTGGAGCACAATCTTTTTAAGGGAACACGCAAGCGAAAGGCACGGCATATCCTGAACCGCATGGAAGTTGTTGGCGGCGAACTTAATGCCTACACGAACAAGGAAGAGACCGTTTTATATGCCGTTTGCCTTACCGGGGACACGGAACGGGCAGTTGAACTGTTGTCCGACCTTGTTTTTCATTCGCAGTTTCCTGCTTCGGAAGTTGAAAAAGAGCGCGAGGTTGTCATTGATGAAATCAATTTATACGAAGATACGCCTTCCGACCTTATTTTTGATGAGTTTGAGAACCTGCTCTTTGAGAATCATGAGTTAGGACATAATATATTGGGCGATGTGGATAGCCTTACCGGTTTAACATCCGATGTTTGCCGTTCATTTTCGGACAGGTTTTACCAGCCCGACCGCATGGTGTTCTTTCTTAGCGGCAGTTTTCCTGAAAACAAACTAAAGCGGTTGGTTGACAAGTATATGACTGTCGAAGGGAGAAGCGTAAACACTAATTACCAAAGGAAAGCGCCAAGAATTATTCCCGCCCGTGAATTATCTGTTGACAGGAATTTACACCAGAGCCACGTGATTGCAGGCAAAAGAGTATGTTCGGTATTTGACGATCAGCGGATTGCGCTTCAACTCTTGAATAACATTCTCGGAGGTCCCGGCATGAACAACCGTCTTAACGTTGAATTGCGCGAGAAGCGAGGCTTGGTTTATACGGTAGAATCAGGTTTGAATTTTTACAGTGACTGTGGTGTTTTCAGCGTTTATTTCGGCTGCGGGCATGACGACCGTGGAAAATGCCTTGAGTTAGTCCACCGCGAGTTAAAGAAGTTGATGGAAAACAAATTGACCGGCACACAAATTACCGCCGCCATCAAGCAATGGAAAGGACAGACGGGCATTTCATCCAACCACTACGAAAACCTTACGCTCGGCATGGGCAAACGTTATTTGAGGTTTAACCACTGTGAAAGCCTTGAAGAGACGTATCGAAAGGTGGATTCTCTGACGGCAGAGCAACTTTTGAGTACGGCAAACGAATTTTTCGACGCCAAAGAATTATTCACGCTGTACTATTACTGAAAAATTATACCCATATCAAGATGTTGATATACCGTTAGTTAGTAATGATTTATGGTTCTCAAAATGCGAGATGACAAGATTGCTAAACTATTTCCCGCAGAAAACTGAGGCGAATTTACGCAGTATTTTCAAAGATAATTTGCTTTGAGAAAACGAATGTACCTATAGACAAAGATATACCAAAGGCATTGAAAAAAACAGTGTCTTTATTGCTATCTTGAAATCCTAATTTTCGTAAGTTATCGGATTAATACATTAAAGGCAAAAGTGTTTCGGTAGTTTATATATACTGCCTTGCGGGAACGGTTGCAAAAGAAAGATATATTACCTGAAAATTTGAAACTTTGCGGATTGTTTCAGTTAGAAAAAGGTTATTGCTGTAATTAAAATACTATTCATAACATAAACATATTAAAGTTCGAAGTAAATACTTCATTTCTATTGTTTTTCGTGAAACCGATAGTAATTATTTAATTATTAATATTTTTTACCTTATTTTATCAGCGAATAAAATATTTTTGTAAATTTCAAAATATCAATTAATAACCAAATAAATAAAAAAGAAAAAACAGAAATCAGTAATCGAATTAAGATAGACAGTGCGCAAGAATAATTTTTGAATATGTTCGACAAGCATTCAAAATTGAAATAGCCTAAAAAATAAGCATATACAGATAAAACAATGGAAAGAATAACCACTCTTTTATTAAAGGAAATAAATCGCTGAAACAGTGTTTCTCGGCTTTTCATCCACTCTATTGTTTTGCTACCACCTTGCAAAATTATTCCTAAAAATGTCAGCAGAAATCCAAAAATACACATTCCAATATTGGGTATTTCTTGAATAAAATCTTTCCAATTGGATAATTCCGGTTTTATCCAAAAAACAAAAACAGCACAAACAATTCCTGTAAAAATACCGCCGTACTGTTCTTTCCAATATGCAAATGTTTTGCACATTTTAAATTATGCTAATTGTTTTAATTGAGGCAATAATTTGCTGTATAAACCTTCAATACCCTGCTTGCGCTCATATTGTTGAACATTAATTTGCAACTGAATATCAGGGATTTTGAAATAGTCATTAAAAGTATCAGCCAACAAATCAATGGGTTTATACCCTTTATCTTCTGTGTCTTCTGAATATCCTTCTACTTTTAATGTTTGTATATTTTGCCTAAATCCCTTGTCTAATATGTTTAATTTCACGGCATCTATCAATCCTTTTACCAAAGAGCGTGTTAATCCTGTCGGGTTGTACTTTTTGGCTATGGCTATCTGTTCAAACTTGAAAATATCAGCATTGTTTTGATTGCTCAACTGTAAATTTTGTTTCAATATATTGTTTTCTATTGAATCGGAATTTTCATCAAAACAGTTAATTAATTCTCTGGGATTATACAATTGAACTATCACTTTTTTGTAATGGCTCATATTAAGCATACGCTGGTAAGCATGTACTTTCAACACAGCAGGAAAATTTAATTCAAACCGCTGATTTTCGTTTTCTGCATTCCATTTTGCATAAACAAATTCTTTGAGTTGATTAGGAAAACAACCAAATTTATTTACTTCATACAGCAAAATATTTCGTTGAATATCATACAGAAAGATATTGGCATAAGCCAAGCCTTGTGTTGTTGGATTGATATTAACTTTTGAATATTCTTTTGTCCGTTTGTTCCTAATAGGCGGAATATTCCTGTCCTGCGTAGTAACAATCAGCCCAACGATACAATTTACAATAGTAGTATCTAACAGAGCACATTCAAATATTTTTTCCTTATAACGAAATTCCTTGCCGTTCATAAAACGTAGAATATCAGTAAAAGTCGGATTTTCCGCAGAATCTTCTGTGAATGTTAATTTTGTTGAGAGTACATCAATGTAACGCTTTTTGCCTGCCATAATTATCTTGTATTTTAGTATTGCATTTCTCTTAATTTATCCGCCAATTCCCGCAAACTTGCTTCGTCTTCCTGCAACATTTTGATAAATTGGCTTGGGGTAAAACCGTTATCTTTTGCAAAATCAGCATTCCACAATTCCATAAATTGCTCATCTGCGTCGAAATCATCAAACCGTTCAATAGTACGCGAAAGAATATCATTTATCTCATCGTTTTCTGCAATACTCACAAACACATCAGAACTGTTTGGGGCTTGTACATATAATCCGTTATCTTCTATATCAACACTAAAACAATGATGTGCTGTAGTTATCCAATCTACGAGTTCTTCAACATTTGTAATTTGTTTTTTCTGTTCCATATTATAATGATTTTGAATAATTGATAGATTTGATATAATCTTCCATA
>JAISYU010000096.1 GCA_031269685.1 Dysgonamonadaceae bacterium
GGATTTAACGTCCTCTCTTCGTTACTTTTGTCTTGATAAAAAAGTAACACAAAAAATCAAGGCTGCGGCTGCGGCGCGACCCACATGCGGCTCGTTCGCTAAACAAAAAGAACTCGCGCGATGCGCTCAGACAACTTTTTGTTTTACGCGCACTTCGCCGTGTGGGTGCCCCGCACCTTCACCGAGGCCGGTCTTAACCTCTCCCCTGGAGAGGTTTGAATCCTTAATGTCATTAACGTCCTTAAAGCCTTTAAAGACCTTATTTGAGAGAAAAGAAAAAATTTATTCATAAACTAATATTTAATAATTTCAACAATGAAAAAATACTTTTTAATTGCAGTAGCGCTCTTGATGATGAGCGCAAGCGCTAAGGCGCAAGTAACAATAGGGGCGACAACTGATCCTCATGAATTCTCGCTGCTCGAACTCGTCAGTGAAGGTGAGCGCGGATTGAGGTTGCCGCAGATGAATTTCTGTGAACATAAAGATCTAACCGCTAAGCTGCAAGACCCCCTATTAACGCAAGCAGAAAAAGATGCTGCAAAAGGTCTTCAGATATTCAATACCGACACCAAGTGCGTAGAAACCTGGAATGGGTCAAAATGGATACAGACATGTCCGCCCGAAGGACCTGTCCCACAAGAAGAACAGATCCTGTTCACAATCAAAACCAATACTGACAACGATACTTACTACATACCTACTTCCGGTTATGTGGGCGGTACATACCATTCTTACGACTGGTATGTTTCAGTTGACTGTGGCGCGGCAGAGGAATACCACGGTACAGGCTCTGACGATAGCGACGGCATTCTACTCCCTGATCTGTCACCAGGAACGCATCGAATACGCATCACCCCGTTCAACCCTCCCGCTCCAGGCTGGGGAAATGCATTCGGACATACCTATTATGATATTTATGATCCTACTCCCAGCAACGCAAATACTGATGCCAATAGGAATAAACTTATATCAATAGATGCCCCGCTAACTACCTTGGCTTTTGCGCCTGAAGTGTCTTCAGATCCTTTTGCAGCCGCCGATGCTACCTATATGTTCGCCTATACGTTTGCCGGCTGCACAAACCTTACTACTCCCGCTAAAATTGTAGATACGTACAAATTGCCGCCAACAGTAGAGGACTTGTCGCACTTCCTTGAAAGTACACACGATGACAATACTACCCTCAAAGATCCCATCAACCTTAGCGATCTTAAGGGATGGCTCTATGGGAATACAATGATAACGCACCTGGGGTCCTTCCTTTACTGTACACACGCCGAAAACACTAGTCTCAAAGCCCCCATCAACCTCACCCCGCTTGCGGGATGGTTCAAAGAGAATACATCAATAAATAGCATGGAAGAATTCCTTAGATGGACACATGCCTACAACACTGCCCTCGAAGCCCCCATCGACCTCACCCCGCTTGCGGGATGGTTCAAAGAGAATACATCAATGATGAACTTAGACTTCTTCCTTGCGCATACACACCAAAACAACACTTCCCTTAAACTTGAAGGACAAACAATTTTCCCTATCTGGATAAAGACACTAGAAATAGGCTCAGGAACACTCATTAAAGATGTCCGTTCATCTTTCTTCGAAATGTTTCGCTGTAATCCACAGAAACAAACTGACGATAGTGGCGAACCTAAGTTTCAAGACGGCTCGGTATTGTCAAGTTTAGGTACGCCGAATAATAACCCGCTAACTTACACGGGCCGCTTCGGTTTCAATCCTGTCAACCCCGGATGGCAGTAAAAGGCATAACCGTAAGGAATACTAAATATAACAAGGGTATACACATTGTGTGCGCTCTTATTAGTACATAAATGTAAATCATGTTCGATATGTTAAGTTTTTTTTATACCTTTGCGGCAAATAATTTTAAGAAAAATATGAATCATCTAAAAAATCTCTTAAGTATCTTTTGTGCTTTAAGCATATTAAATTTCTCGTCTTGCGAAAAACCCGTTCCCGCAGACCCTAACATGAAACTTTGGTATGATACTCCCGCTTCAAAATGGGTAGAAGCACTGCCAACAGGTAACGGGCGGCTCGGCGCTATGGTGTTTGGTACTCCGGCTCAAGAACGGCTGCAATTAAACGAAGAAACAGTCTGGGCAGGACAGCCTAACAACAACAATTACCCGGAAGCGAAGAAATATCTTTCGGAAGTGCGCGAACTAATGTTCCAAGGTAAATTCAGGGAAGCGCAAGACCTGGTCGATGCAAAAATGTTCCCCAGAACCGATCTCGGTTTCAATCAGGGAATGCCTTACCAGCCTGTCGGTAATCTGAACATATCTTTCCCCGGACATGAAAACACGGAAAATTACTACCGCGAACTTGACCTCAATAACGCTATAGCCACGACACGCTATACCGTTGACGGTGTGAATTATGCGCGAGAAGTCTTTTCATCTTTCACAGGGCAGGTCATTGTGGTAAGACTTACCGCCTCAGAAAAAGGTAAACTGAACTTCTCATCGTGGCTTACAAGTCCGCAGAAGAAAATAGAAGTTTCCGCAGCCGGCGACAAGATAACCTTAAACGGCGTCTCCAGTAACTTTGTAAACCTGGAAGGGAAAGTAGAATTTACAACAGAAGTAAAAGTAATTCCCGAAAAAGGAAATATGTCCGTTGACGGCGACAAAATATCAGTCGAAGGCGCTGATGCGGCAACGCTGTATATCTCAATCGCATCCAATTTTGTAAACTATCACGACCTCAGTGGCGACGAAACCGCAAAATCAAAGAACTATCTCGATGCAGCATTAGCAAAAGGCTTTAAGCAATTACGCAGTGAACACATCGATTACTATAAGAATTATTTCGACCGTGTATCGCTTGACCTTGGCGTAACAGATTCCGTGAAGAAACCAACTGACCTCAGAATATTTGAATTTGCTAAAGCAAACGATCCGCAACTTGCTGCGTTATATTTCCAGTTCGGACGCTATCTTCTCATATCAAGTTCGCAGCCCGGATGTCAGCCCGCTAACCTTCAAGGTATCTGGAACGACCTCCTCATGCCGCCATGGGGAAGTAAATACACTACTAACATCAATGCCGAGATGAACTACTGGCCCGCAGAAGTTACCAATCTATCGGAACTTCATGAGCCGTTTATCAAGATGGTGAAAGAAGTAGCTGAAACAGGTGCAAAGACTGCAAAAGAAATGTACGGAGCGCGGGGATGGGTGTTACACCATAACACAGATATATGGAGAGTTACAGCACCCGTCGACTATGCCGCTCCAGGCATGTGGCCCTCCGGTCAAGCCTGGGTCTCGGAGCATCTTTGGGAACGTTACCTCTATTCCGGTGATCGCGAATATCTTACCGATGTATATCCTACAATGAAGGGCGCGGCGGAATTTTACCTTGACTTTATGGTAGAAGAACCGAAGGATAAATATTTAGTAATTGCTCCAAGTAATTCACCTGAAAACAGTTTCCAACCTTACCCGCCTCACGGGGTTACTAATTCATACGGCATTGCGATGGATACGGAACTTGCCTTTGAACTGTTTTCAAATGTTATATCTGCATCAGAAGTTCTGGGAATAGACAAACCCTTTGCCGATACCCTTAAAAGAGCGCTGGACAAATTACCGCCACTCAAGATCGGTCAATATGGTCAATTACAGGAATGGTTCTTCGACTGGGATCACCCCGAAGACCATCATAGGCACGTATCACAACTCTATGCGCTCTATCCGAGTTATATTATTTCACCCTACCGCACACCCGAACTTTTCGACGCCGCCCGCACGACACTCAATCAGCGTGGCGACCAGGGAACCGGCTGGTCAATGGGCTGGAAAGTATGCTTGTGGGCGCGATTCCTGGATGGCAACCGAGCATACAAACTGATAGAGACCCAACTCCGCCTGAGCGAACATGCAATGACTGCGTATAGAGGAGGCGGAACGTATGCCAATATGTTTGACGCCCATCCGCCTTTCCAGATAGACGGTAATTTCGGATGCACGGCAGGCATAGCTGAAATGTTGGTACAGAGTCATGATGGAGCGGTTCATATCCTTCCTGCCTTGCCGGACGCATGGAATCAAGGCTCCGTGAAAGGTTTACGTACGCGCGGTGGTTTCCTCATTTCCTCCCTTGAGTGGGAAAACGGTAAAATTAAGTCTCTTAAAATAAAGTCCGAAATTGGCGGCAATTTGCGCTTACGGAGTTACGAGCCTCTTAGACTTACCGGCGGAAAGGAGTTGAATAAAGCGGAAGGCGAGAACCCAAACCGGTTATTCCATGTACCGGAAACGCCAAAGCCTATAATTTCCGAAAAGGCTACGCTGAATGAAGCGGGGGTAAGACCTGTCTTTGAGTACGATCTTCAGACAGAGGCAGGAAAAGAATACGACTTTTTCTAAATAAAATTGTCTGAACTGTGATTCTGATGATTAGATAACATCACAGTTCAGACAAAATTTACAATGACCGAGCCTGCGGTAAAACATTGAAGATGCTAAAGCAGTAAGATAATTCTAATGGAGGTCTATTTCCTGCCGAAATCGGCAGGGATCTCGCCCCACCCGGCGGTATTCCATTTCATGATTTGATTCGGGTAAGTGTTTCCATTGAGCCACCGCTCAGCACGCTTGATGAGTTCGAATATCTTAGAATTGGCGGCGCATTGCTCCAATTTGGTGCGGCATTTCTTATTCTTAACCCAAAGTATAGCGTTATTGCTGTCGGAATATACAGGCATTGAACTGTCCAGCAGGCTCAAATGTGCAAGAGCGTGAACAATAGCCAGGAACTCACCGATGTTGTTGGTGCCCTTTTCCAATGGTCCGACGTGAAAAATCTCTTTGCCGGTGCCTGTCTCAACGCCCCGGTACTCCATCAGTCCGGGATTGCCGGAGCAAGCGGCGTCAACGGATATGCTTTCGGTGATTATGCTGTCACGACTTTGGGAAGGCGACGTTTTCCGCTTGGCATAACCGAATCTCGGAGCGGACTTTAAGGCTGCCTTTGCTTCATCCTCTGTCGCGAATGATTTATAGAGCGCTCCCTCAAAGCCTTCGACTTGGCGACGGCAATCATCCCAAGAGGTGAATATGCCGGTGCTTCTCCCTTTCCATACTGTATAGAATTTCTTTTTCGCCATTGATTATTTCCAAAGGGAAGATTGGATTATCTCGCTTGTCCGGTCGGTAAGTTCGCGGATACAGATGGCTGCTTCACGGATGTCGGAGATTTGGATTCCGGCGGTGGGGATGGGTTCGTGGATGATCATTTCCAGCCGGTGAGGGTGCAGCAAAAGCGAGCCGTAGGGCATTACTTTATATGTTCCGTTGAGCGTTATCGGCACGATGGGGATTTGCAGGTCGAGCGCCATCTGGCTTGCCCCCTTCTTGAATTTGCTTAACTGCCCTGTTTTGGAACGGGTGCCTTCAGGAAAGATTGCTATCGAATTGCCGTTGCGAAGGCGTTGCTCGGCGTCCTCGATTGTCTTGGCGGCTGCCTGACGGGACGACGTATCGACGAAGATAAATCCTGCCTTTTCGCAGGCGAACCCGACGAAGGGCAGTTTCCGCAGGCTTTTCTTCATGATCCACTTTATCCTTTGCCCGATGTATCCGTAGATGAGGAAGATGTCGTATGCGCCCTGGTGATTCGACGCAAATATGTACGATTGTTTCCGGTCGAGCTTTTCTAATCCTATGATTTTTACGGGACATAAACTGAAGAAGCATATTGCCCTACCCCACCATACACCCGGATAATATGCGAAAAAGCGCTCGCCGCCGCAAATACAGCCAACGGCTACCGTGAGCGCCGTGATGATGGTGAGCGTTACGCAGACCGGCAGCCATACGAGGATTTGATAGAGGAAGATTAAGATTTTTTTCATGTTATTTTCCTGTGCTGTTTCGTGTCATTCGGACATGTTTTTTATATACGGCAGATCGACTAATTCACCGAACCCGTAGAATTGTTGTGCATTTTTACTCATAAACAGTTGTTTGTCTTCATCATTGAGCCGGTTGGATTTCAGTATGAAATCGTACGACATGCGGTATGTTATGGCTGTTATTGTACGCGGATAGTCGGATCCCCACATCAGTTTTTCCATTCCGACGAGCGATGCGGCTTCTTTGATCGCCCTGACTGCGCTCTTAAAAGGATAAAATTCATTATGGAAGAGCCATGTTATACCGCCTGACTCGATGCGTACATTATCGTGCCGTGCAAGTTTCACCTGCTCCCGCCAGCCATTATGCGTGACCATTGCGAAATGCCCGACGGCAATACGCAAGCGGGGACATTCGGCTATAATTTCTTCCATTTCCGCTACTTGCAGGTTGCCGGCATGCAGGTCAACGGAAAGCAGTATGTTGTTGTCCTCCATCAGGTGGAACATTTGCATCATCTCCCCTGATGTCAGGTAAATCCTCCGGTCGGGCATAATTAATCTTTCTGCGGGCAGTTTCATTGCCCGGAATCCTTGCCGGATGAGTTGTTCCGCATGTGCGAGGTATCCTGTTCTGCGGGCGTCAACCATTCCGCAACACAGGAATCGGTCGGGGTATTTCTGTTGTACTTCCAAGAGATATTCGTTTTGCAGTCCGTCGATATATTCCTGAGTGATGACTGCGGCTGATACTTGTGCGTAGTCCATGTTGGAGAGGAATATTTCAGCAGTGTTTTGTCCGTCAACGATAAACGGCGGCAGCATTTGCCTGACCTCACCCATAAACAGTGATTTCCCTCCTGTTAATGTTTTTATTTTCATTCCGTTGACTTCTGTGTTTTGGTGAAGCCAGAGGTGGGCGTGTGCGTCGATGATTTTCATTTCAACTGTTTAACCAGGTATCCCTGAATCTTGGTTCGAGTATTTTCTGGACTTCGGCGAGCAGTTCTTCGTCAAGCGGTTCGTTTGCCCATCGTATATTTTGCAGTACTGCTTTTGGGCGCGTGGTACTGAACAGGGTTGTTGCGATTCGCCTGTTTCCGACCGAGTATCTGAGCGCTAACTGTTCGATCGTCTTTCCTTGCGACTTACAAAATGCGGCGGCGCGTTTGCAGGCGTCCTGCAGCGGTTTTGGGGCGGGATGCCATTCTGGGGCACCGCGTTCCGTAAGCAGACCCATTGAGAAAGGCGAAGCATTGATGACACCTACGTTTTTTTCTTCAAAATAAGGCAGGTAATCGGTTAAGGCATCGTCGTTAAGGCAATAATGACAGAAAGACAGTACGGATTCTACGGTACCTTGCGGCACATGGTCAATCACGTACCGGAAATGTCGTAATGTCAAGTTTGTGATTCCTATATGGCGGGCAAGTCCCTGATTACGGATTTCGACTAATGCGGGCAGTGTTTCGTTGCATACCTGTTCAAGGTCGGCAAATTCGATGTCATGTACGTTGATAATATCAATGTAATCTATATTGAGCCGGTCAAGGCTTTCGGAGACGCTTTCACGGGTACGCCTGGCGGAATAGTCCCAGTAGTTTATACCGTTACGTCCGTAGCGTCCAACTTTTGTGGAGAGGTAATACTTACTGCGTTTGATGTCTTTAAGTGCCTTACCGAGTACAGTTTCCGCCTTTTCGTGTCCGTAATATGGCGATACGTCGATAAAGTTTATTCCGTTTTCCACAGCCGTATGCACGGCACGGATTCCGTCTTCCTCTTTCAGCGGATGAAATACTCCTCCGAGCGATGAGGCGCCGAACGAAAGGTTTGACACTGCCATACCTGTATTTCCGATTGTTCTGTATTCCATGTTGTAGAAGAAAATATAATAATGAAAAGGTATTTTTTACGGAATAAAGTACACAACCGAGTTTTCGGGGTGTACCCCGGAATCTTGGGGGTGTACCCCGGAATCTTGGGGGTGTACCCCGAAATCTTGGGGGTGTACCCCGAAACTTTGGGGGTGTACCCCGAAATCTTGGGGGTGTACCCCAGAACTTTGGGGGTGTACCCCGGAATCTTGGGGGTGTACCCCGAAATCTTGGGGGTGTACCCCGAAACTTTGGGGGTATGTACCGGAAATCTTGGGGTTTGCTATGAATTTCTTGAGGTTCTCCAGCACTTCATCCGGCGCAGGCACTACTCCGCCGAGTCGCCCAAAGTATTCTACAACGACACTACACTCTACGGCAAGTTTAACGTCTTCGACCATCTGTCCTGCGTTCAGTTCTACGGTTAAGATACCTTTCACTTGCCCTGCAAGTTCCGCGAGGCGCTTTTTGGGAAAGGGCCACAGGGTTATCGGACGGAAAAGTCCTACCTTTATTCCTTCTTCGCGCGCCATTTCCACTGTTTTCTGGCTTATGCGCGCCTGTGAACCGAATGCTACAATCAAATATTCGGCGTCGTTGCAGAAAAGTTCCTCGTAAAGTACTTCGTTTTCCTCTATCTGACGGTATTTTTCCTGGAAACGCATATTATTGTCCTCCATCCTCGCAGGATCAAGTTCGAGTGAAGTTACAACGTTGCGCTTGCGTCCTTTTGTTTTGCCAAGCGTAGACCATGGTTGCTCTTGGCGTATCTCTTCTTCGGTCTTACGCGGACGTTGCGGCGGAAGAATAACTTTTTCCATCATTTGACCTATAACCCCGTCGGAAAGTATCATTGCCGGATTGTTGTATTTAAATGCAAGGTCGAACCCAAGTGCAACATGGTCAGCCATTTCCTGCACCGAATTAGGCGCAAGGGTAATGAGCCTGTAGTCGCCGTGCCCTCCTCCTTTTACGGTCTGGAAATAGTCCGCCTGGCTCGGTTGAATCGTGCCAAGCCCCGGACCGCCACGGCTTACATTGACTATAAGAGCCGGTAACTCAGCGCCTGCCATGTACGATATACCTTCCTGCTTCAAACTGATGCCGGGACTTGACGAGGAAGTCATTACCCGCTTGCCACATGCCGCACCACCGTACACCATATTAATTGCCGAAACCTCACTCTCCGCCTGCAATACAACCATGCCGGTCGTCTCCCAGGGTTTTTCATCCATCAAAGTCTCCATTATTTCCGATTGTGGGGTAATCGGATAGCCGAAATAGCCGTCAACACCGTAGCGAATCGCCGCATGGGCTATCGCTTCGTTTCCTTTCATTAATTTAATTTCTTCTGCCACTATTCTTTTACTTTATATATCGTTATACTGCCGTCAGGGCACACATATCCGCAACTTGCACACCCGATGCACGCATCAGGATTCTTCATTATTGCAAAGTTATATCCCCTGCTGTTTACTTCTTTACCTATTTCAAGCACGTCGCTCGGACAGGCTACAACACAAAGGTTACATCCTTTGCATCGCTCCATTTCAACGACTACCGCTCCCCTTATTTTTGCCATTATTTTTTGATTTGAGGGCGCAAAGTTACAACTTTTAGGGATAAACAACAAACGGATTGCCATGTTTCTCTTCCCCGATGCTTGATGTTTCCTCATGTCCGGGGTAGATAACCGTATCGTCGGGCAATGTAAATAGCCTTGTCTTAATGGAATGTAATAATTCCTCCAAATCGCCGCACCATAAATCAGTGCGTCCTATGCTGTGGTGAAACAGTGCATCACCAGTAAAAACACAGGCTGATTGCCTGCAATAAAACGACAGGCTACCGGGTGAATGTCCGGGCGTCGCAATCGCTACCAGCCGTGTATTGCCGAAGGAAATTTCATCACCGTCGTTAATGTAACTGTCCGTATAGATGTGAGTTGTGCGTATCGGAAGGAACATTCCTCCTGTCCCCAACCCCGGCATCTCTTCGTCTTGGCAAGCGTATCGAGGCTTAATACCGTATGTTTCAAAGAGGAACTTGTTACCGAGTATATGGTCGAAATGCAGGTGGGTGTTGAGTATATGTTTCAGGCTGAGTTCTTTTTCTTTGATATAATCAGCCAGGACTTGCTTCTCGCGATCGCTGTATGCACCGCAGTCAATCACTGCGGCTTCTTTTGTTTCGTCGTACAGGAGATAGGTGTTGACCTGTATGGGATTGAAAATGAATTGTTTTATTGTCATGTCTTCAAAAGATATTAAAAGACTGCTTTATACCGGCAAATATACTGCCTTTTTTGTTTTAAAAAATTCCTCCTCAAAATAATCGCTCAATTCGTATACGATAACATTGTTGTGGAATGGTTGTATTTCGGCTTGCAAGACACCGCCTTTGAGGCAAATAAAACCGTTTGGTAAAGCGTTGTGCTGATCGTGGGCAATGTTCTTTTTCGCTGCCTTAACCAAGTCCGGCAAAGGCATTACGGCACGGGTCACAACGAAGTCAAATTGCCTTTTCTCATCTTCAGCTCTTTCCTGTACACATTCCACGTTTTCGAGTCCTATTTGCTTTGCGATGTCTTCTGCTGCGTTGATTTTCTTACCGATGCTGTCGATAAGCAGGAAGCGTACCGCCGGAAAGATAATTGCCAGCGGTATTCCTGGGAAACCACCGCCTGTCCCGATGTCAAGTATTGATGTTTTATCAGTGAAACGAAGGATTTTTGCTATTGCAAGTGAATGTAGTATGTGCTTTTCGTAAAGATTTTCTATGTCTTTACGCGAAATGAGGTTGATTTTTGAATTCCAGTCGGCATAGAGTTCGCCAAGCGCTTTAATTTGGGATGACTGCCGCTCTGTCAGGTTTTGGAAGTATTTGTTTATTATTTCCATGTGCTATTTGTCATACAGATATGCCAGCGTATTTTCTTTCCTGATGTAAACTTCAAGTTCGTCGAATGGTATAAAGACCTTGATTATACCTATGCTGGACGGTGCGATTTCACTTTCATTGTAATAATATGTTATTCCGAGCCTGTCAATAGTGAAATTGCCGTTCGGAAATATTTCGCCGGGGTCAAAACCTATATCTTCAAGTTGTTTACCGTTTTTGCAATCCTGGTCTTTTTCAATTTTCTCGGAAATTATTTCCGCAAGGTTCTTTTTGTAGTTAATACCTGCAAATTCGTCTTCCGTAATGAAATTTTCGTCTTGGATACTGTAAACGTATCCGAAAACGTTACGCATCGGACGTATGCCGCCTTCGTAATTTTCTGTTTCAACGAGAAATGAAACGATGTTACAGTCGTGGAAATTTATATAGTTTTTTATTTTGAGATGGCATAAAATAACGCTGTCTTGTGGTGAATCTTCGTTTAACATATCTTCCGGCAAGTTTATTGACTGTATATAGTTTCGCTGTTTGGCAACGAAACTGTCCAATGCCTGTTTGGGCGTGAAAGCGTTTAATTTGTCGTCTGTAAAGAATTTATCAATGAAAGCGGATTGGAGTTGGCTTAGTTTTTCTGTGTCCGAGCATGTTTCAGGATAAATGAATTTGATTTCGAGTTTGTACACCAGCGCTGTTTTTTCGGATTCGGATATGAATGTGTCTTCTATTCTCAGGGTATCGAAACCGATGTCGGTTTTGATTGAGACAGCCGTATTGCTGCATGAAAAAGATACACAAATCAGTATTAATGTGCTTATATAGTTTAATACGAACAGTTTGTTTACGGTAATCATTGTCCAATTAGTTATTAAAAGTTCGCAAAGGTAGCGAAAAATTTTCATTGTATTCTGTTTTCCCATTATAATTTTCAATGTTAACTGCACGAAAAAATACTGTGGTAACAAATAAAAACCAAACTTTTTTCAGATTTTTTCAAGAAATATTTGGTGGTTAAAAAACTTTATGTAATTTTGCCGCGTCTTATGATGCAAACGAACACATATTGTCCCTCGAAGAGCATGCCGGACACGGAAAAGTACTTTATAACGTCAGGCATTGTCGGTTCTAAATCAGAGCATGATTTGGATATGTCAAATATTTTGTTAACACACACACACACACACACACACACACACACACACACACACACACACACACACACACACACACAC
>JAISYU010000107.1 GCA_031269685.1 Dysgonamonadaceae bacterium
ATCCACTAACCACAACGGCATTGCAATCACCATCCCAGAAGCAGGAACACATCAAATACGCATAACCCCACACTCCTGCCCATTTACCGCCGGCTGGGGAAATGCATTCGGATATAAGAGCGACAATACCGGCAACGCAAATACCGCTGCCAATAAGCAGAAACTTATATCAATAGATGCCCCGCTAACTACTATGGCTTTTGCGCCTCAAGAGGAAGTAGGCAATACAAGCGCTTCCTGGATGTTCGCCAATATATTTTATGGCTGCACAAACCTTATTACTCCCGCTAAAATTGCAGATACGTACAAATTGCCGAAAAAAATAACGGACCTGTCGTACTTCCTTCACGCTACATACGCCGGCAACACTTTCCTCACATCACCAATTGACCTTAGAAATATTTCGGGGTGGTTCAGCAATAATGAAAAGATAACGAACCTGTCGAACTTCCTTCAGAATACACACTACGGCAACAGTAACCTTAATCTTACAGGACAAAAGATATTCCCGAACTGGATAAAGACATTACAAGGCGGCACGGGTCCCTCAACAGCCATCAATGACATCAAAGATGTCCAGGGAGCCTTCTCCCAAATGTTTTACTGTGGTTCTGCGAAAGGCGGCGATACCGGCGAACCTGAATTTGAAGACGACGACGACCCGATCACGGGATCGATAGTGAAATTGTCGGATTTAGGTAATCCGAGCACCCCCAGATATACTTACCGAGGTCGTACGGTCATCACCAGCAATACCAACATAGACGACAACTGGAAGTAAAAGGCAAAGACGTAAGAAACAGGCTGTCCAGTGCAGGGCAGCCTGTTTTATTTGCTAATTTATTGTTCTGCAAAAACAGAAAACATGATACTCAAAGATAATTTTTCGTTTACTGCGACTTCCTGTTGCGTATTTACAGCAGCATTGACCGTTTAGAATTTTTGTTTAAACAACACAGTAAATTGAAGAAATATATTTTCTGTTTTATGAGTACAGTCTCAACTAATACAACAGGTAGATTGTAGCGCTTAAAATAGATGCAAGGTATGCTAAAAGCATTTGTAAGTAGTTATAAATTAATACATACACTGTAAGTAACATGGTAACGGATTTATGAATAATTCCACCTTTTACCGGTTAGAATTTAAGAATGTAAATGCGTTTTCCCTGTACATGCCTGTTTGGTAGTGTGATTTTTTCTTATCTTTGCATTTTACTAATATAAATAACATGATAACTAAATTGAAAGTGCTGTTGATTTTTACCGGTTTACTGTCTGCCGGATTAGTAGCCGGACAGTATTCCGTGCGCGGAGGTAAAGGGACTCCGCTACTTGCCAGATCCGACCTGAAATATGGTATAGATGTTTATCTGTTAGACGGTTTGGAAGGCGCAAAGGTGAGTTTTACATCGGATAAAGCAGGGACGCACAAGTGGTTTAAATACTGCGAGAAAGCGTCCGATGCAGAACCGGTAGAGTGTTTACAATCAGGATACACGTCGACTATCTACGAGTTGGAAGATGGCTGGGGTTATTTCGTAGAGAGTCCTGAGACCTTGTGGAGGTATGTGTGGATTATTGATTACAGCAAGTATGTTCCGAAATTCTTCGGTATGGATGTGCAAAATGACGGTTCGGAATGTGATTTCCTTAATCTTGTTGCAGACGTCGAGGCAGAGCCGCTGGAATATGTTCTGCCGTCAAGTAACGTTAAGTTCCTGGAACGTGATTATATCCTTTCTTACACTGCACTGGAGTGGGATAAGGATGCGAAGGAGTTCTTTGAAACTGATGTACAAACAACGTTCATACATTTGAATAGTATGTACCTGGAAAATCCTCCCCTGAAGAATACCGTATTTACGTTGAGCGGCGATGAGTATGCACGGCATTTCGGCTATGAGCAGTCTGTTTCACTCGAATACGAAGCCGTTGCGATCGAGTCTCATGCCACAGCAGAGACCGACAGAGCATATCCTGATAATGAAGTGCATGATTCGGGAAGTGATCTGGGTGGTTCGGCGCCGGTAGAATATCTTTTTACGGCGTATGCGAATGAACCTTTAGCCGGTCTTTTTATCTGGAAAGTTGATAAGGTTAACCCGGACAAGTCAACTACGAATGTTGCCATCTTCAAGAATAAGGAGTTCAAATACAGGTTTGAAGAAGAAGGAACGTTTTCAGTTAACCTTGAAGTAAGCGGCGCAGCAACCAACTGCGTGGATATGAGTAACTCGTTCAATGTTAATGTCGGCGAAACTTTCGTGAAGATTCCCAACGCTTTCAGCCCCGGCTCCTCACCAGGCGTCAATGATGAGTTCAGGATTTCTTACCGCTCAGTAGTATCATTCAGGGCGTCTATCTTTAACCGCTGGGGTAATTTACTCTACCGCTGGACAGATCCGTCAAAAGGCTGGGACGGCAGAGTCAATGGTAAACTTGTGCCGACCGGAGCGTATTACGTTATAGTGGAATATACCGACGCAAAAGGGAAACGACATACCGAATCGCGCGACGTTAATATTCTCATCTCCTCGAAGTAAAAGGATACCTTATTTTCCAATCTCGGCAGTAAAGGTGTGCCTGCCGGAACCTGCCTTCTTTTTCTTACCATCGGGAAGGATAACTGTAGCGGTAGTGTTTGCGGGTATCTCGACTGTAAGCGTGAACAGACCGTCCTCTACTCGCCATGAGGATTGTATCTCCCCGCGAATTGTGTTGTAAGATCCCCGCGCCCAAGTAAGTGTTCCGCCGGGACGAGGCTGTAGCGTGAATCGTTCGTAGCCCGGGTAACGAATATCGTGGTTTATTCCGAGTACGTGTCGGTAAAGCCACTCGTCAATAGCCCCAAACACTACATGATCAAAGGAGTTCATGTTGCTGTCCTGGAATCCATGACCGGGTATCCAGGCGTCCCAACGCTCCCAGACGGTAGTTGCACCTTGACGTATCTGATATAACCACGAAGGGAAGCGGTCGGATTCAAGCAACCGGTATGCTATGTCGGTACGACCATATTCTACAAGTTTCTGCATCAGCATCGGAGTGGTGATTATACCTGTTGAAAGCCGGAAATCATATTCCTCAAGACTGCCTAAAAGGTGGGCAAACGCGCGCTCCCGAAGATGAACGGGAATAAGATCAAAGTGAAGCGCGAGTGCATATGCACCTTGTGTCCCACTCTTTACATGACCATCAGCGTCAACATATTCGCGTAAGAATACTGCTTTTATGCTGTCGGCGAGTGTTGCGTAATTTGCAGCGTCTTCTTTCCTGTCAAGAACTTCGGAAATATTTGACAGCAACTGTGATGCGTATGCAAAGAATGATGTAGCAAAAAGGTCGTCGGGGATAAATCCGCGCTTAGTACTGTATGTTGTATCTGGCGGATTGGATATTGTGTTTGCACAGAGCCAGTCGTTGTTATGGTTATGCCTTACGCGCCAAATCAAATCAGGATTTTCACGAAGGGTAGCATCTACATGATTCTTCATTTCTGGGTAAAGGGATTCGAGCGCCCGTTTGTCTCCGTAGTTTTCGTACATTCTCCAAGGGATTACCAATCCTGCTTCACTCCACCCCGGTGCACCGATCCAGCCTTCCCAAAAGCCGGCTTGATGAAGAGAAGGTATCATCGAGAAGAACTGCCCGTTCGGAGCGGTGTCATGAAGATCGTTTACCGTTTTGGAAAAGAAACCTGCCATATTCATATTATAAATCGCACTCTGGGCAAATATAAGTATGTCACCCAAAGCGCCGGTGCGTTCGTCCCGTGACGGATTGTCGGTTATTATACTGTACATGTTGTTACGCTGTGTCCAAACAATGTTTTCATGTAATTTGTTTATGTCGGGATTTGAACATTCGAAACGACCGGTTATTTCGGGATCGGATGATACAGCAATGGCGGAGAGTTTAAAGTCTGTGTTTTCGACACCTGATATTTCGGTGTATTGAAATCCGTGATAGGTAAAGGCAGGATCGAATGTATCTTCGCCACCGGAAAGGATGAATGTGTCGGTCGCAGTAGCATAACCGAGGCTCTGTGTGTAGATTGAGCCGTCGTCATTTAGCCATTCGCCGTGGCGTAGCGTGACGGTTTGCCCTGCTTTTCCGTTTATCACTAACCGGCAGTGACCGGCAATATTCTGTCCGAAGTCAGCGATTAACCTGTTTTTCCATTGCCAAACCTTTACAGGTTTTAACTCGGCATGAGCGCGAATAGGCTCGTTCTTCTGTGCAACTAATCTCCTTACTTGTTCACGATCTTCGTATGCCTGTTCCCATCTGGAATCGTCAAATGCGGTGTTGGTCCATCCTTTCGGTATCTTGCGGGCGTCTATTGTTTCACCGCGAAAGTTATCTGCCATTCGGATATAACCATCCGTAAGTATCTTCCATGTCCTGTCGGTAGGGATTATCTTATATGATCCGTCGGCAAGTTCAAGCACTAATTGAGCAATAAGTCGCCGATCGAAGGCGTAGAACCCGCGATGCGGGAAACAGGTGTTCCATTTTACACCACCCGTACGTCCGAGCGCCCAACCGTCGGCTAATGTTGCGGCAAGCACATTTTCTCCGTGCTTCAAGTTGTGTGTAAGATCGTAGGTTTGATATTGGACACAGTCGTTGTAGTTTGTCCATTCCGGCGCCTGAAGTTGGTCTCCGATACGTTCTCCGTTAATCCACATTTCGTAATAGCCAAGTGCGGAAGCATAAAGTGTAGCGCGTCGAACCGTATCCGTTATTTCGAATGATTTACGGAGGAGCGGTGAAGGCAGATACGGAGGATTTTCCCATCGAGAGCGGTCGAAGTCTTCTCGTTTGTAGTTTGTTTCGACATAGTTTCTGTATTCGCGAAGTTTAGTATCGGGACGGTCGCCTATCCATTCGCCGTGCCACTGGTTTGCGTTGAGTATTCCCATACTAAATGTAGCCGGCTCACTCCACGATGACAATTCGCTATGGTTATTCCAGACGCGGACTTTCCACCAGCAATGTTGCAAAGTTTCAAGTTGCCGTCCTTCGTATGAAATCTGGATTGAGGCATTTGACTGCACTTTTCCGGTATTCCAAAGATCGCCGTGGTTGATTATCAGCAGTTCTGGAGACGATGCGACTATGATTTGGTAGGCTGTTTGCAGTTGGTTTGGTTTTGCATCTTCTGTTTGTTTTATTTTCCATGCAAATCGGGGATGTATAGTATCAATACTTAAAGGATTTACCAGATATTCGCAAGTCAAATCGACGGCTTGGATAGCATCGGTTTCGATCGCGCCTCTGCAAGATGATAACAGGCTAAGGAGTATGATATAAAAGATAACTGTTTTACTATTCATGAATTTTCTATTTGTAAAATTGAGCAAAAAACTCGGTCAGGAGACAGGATCAACATCAAATATCACGGAAACATACCGGAATGTGATGTTTTTCACGAGTTCTGCATGAGCAGCGATTATGATACCCCTGACTGGAGCGACTGGGGCAGAGTTTTCTATTTTGAGTAACATACGCCGGATAAAATAATTCCTGATTTTACCTGTCGGAGGCTTATCTGGACCTGTTACTCTGTCGCCAAGTTTTCGGCGGAGTATATCTGCGAGCAGGTTAGCGGCATCTTTGACGGTAGATTCGTTACGATGTTTGAGGTCGATACGAATAATTCTGTAGAACGGGGGATAGCGGAACATTTTTCGTTCTTCAAATTGCATTTCCGCCATTGCGTAATAGTTATGACTTATTGCCGCTTGAATCAGCGGGTCGTCCGGTCGTGAAGACTGTAGGACAATTTCTCCACGTACTTTTCTGCGACCGGTACGTCCTGCTACCTGTTCTATAAGTTGGAAAGTTCGTTCGTAGGCTCGGAAGTCCGGTTGGTTCATCAGGGAATCTGCGTTCAGGATTCCGGCGAGGCTGACACCGGCAAAGTCAAGACCTTTTGAAATCATCTGCGTACCTATCAGGATTTGGGTTTCACCGTTTTCAAATCTGGCGATAATTTCCTCTGTTGAACGTTTATTTTTTGCCGTATCCGAATCCATACGGTCAACGGAGGCATCAGGGAACAATTTTCGGATTTCCTCTTCCACTTTTTCGGTACCGAATCCCGAATATTGCAGGTCGTTATTCCCGCAATCTGGACATTTATCAGGCATCTTGAAAACCCGTCCGCAGTAGTGGCAAGAAAGTCGCGAGAGATGTTTATGATAAGAGAGACTAATGTCACAAAACTTGCAGCGCGGGGTCCAGTCGCATACTTTACAGGTTACTGCGGGAGAAAATCCTCTGCGGTTTTGGAAAAGCAGGATTTGCCCGCCTTTTTCGAGGGCAACATTCATTTTTTCTATGAGTATCGGCGAGAAGATTGATTTCATCAATTTCTTCCTGCGGAGTTCTTTTACGTTGACCGGTATAATATCCGGTTGTTCTGTGCTTTCAAAACGTTTATCGAGGACTGCATATCCAAATTTCCCGCATTGGGCATTATAATATGAATCGAGGCTGGGCGTTGCACTTCCGAATAAAACCTTGGCGCGGTGTAGCCTGGCTAGTATAATGGCGACATTTTTTGCGTTATACCTTGGCGCAGGCTCTTGTTGTTTGTAGCTTGGCTCATGTTCTTCGTCCACGATTACAAGTCCGAGATTTCTGAACGGGAGGAAAACAGACGAACGCACACCGAGCACAACTAACGGTTCACCGGAGTCAACCATACGCTTCCATAAATCAGCCCTTTCACGTTCGCTGACACGGGAATGGTAAACAACCAGCCTTTCTCCAAAGAATCCCTTAAGCCTGGACATAATCTGGGATGTAAGGGCGATTTCCGGCATCAGCAAAAGCGCCTGGCGGTTTTCCGAGAGCGAATTTTCAATAAGGTGGCAATAAATCTCCGTTTTTCCCGAAGCGGTAACGCCATTAAGGAGGCAGACATCTTTCTCTAAGAACAGATTCCTTATATCGCTGTAAGCCTTTGACTGAAACTCATTGAGAACATTCAAATCCTTAATGGCGCACACCTTATTCGCTTGTTTCCTGTTTGCAGCCGCTTTCTTACGCTTTTCCTTCAAAACCGCAGGAAAGGCAGCCTGAAACACAGTCCCGACACTTGTAAGGTAATATTCCGCAATCCATCGCCAGAGATCCATTTGGATTTCCAGAGCCACCGGACCATTACTTTCGACCGCCATGACAGGTTTAATTTCCCCGTCAAAGTTCGGCGGATTATCCATGACTTTCGCTACAATACCGGTAAATTCTTTCGTTTTCCCGAACGGAACACGTACTAAGACACCAGCAGAGACACTGTTTTCCATATCCGCAGGGACAGAATATGTATAACAATCAGCCAGCGGGACAGGAATAATTACCTCTGCGAACATCAGAAAAAGTACGTTGCCGACAGCGACCACGTACCGGACTTGCCTTTCAGGTCTTTAATTATTGGAGAATCAAAAGACTTGAAATCATCCGTCAATCCGATCCGGTAATTCGCGCCTACCTGGACACGCTTAAATAAAACGACGCCCAAGCCGAAATCAATTCCCACACGGAAGTTCTTGTCCTTGACTTCGTTGATAATGTCGTTATTCTTAAACATCACGCTTGCATCGGCGCCTGCGGCAAGGAAAAACTTCACCAGATCCAGCGCTCCGATTCCGTACTTCAGCATAACAGGAACAGTAAGCATCACGTCCTGTCTTTCAAAGCCAAAACCGTGTACCGCGTACTTACCGGAAGCGTCCTTGTCCACCGAAAGCCGCTTCGACACCAGCGCTGCTGCCTCTACTCCAATAATCGGGAGGTTAACATCCAGCACCGGTCCAATACTCAAGGACGTAAAATTAACCGGATCCAGGTCTACTTTTGACGCTGAAAACCGCATCACGTCCACACCCGCCCTCACTCCAAACTTGAGGATCGCATTTGCATCCGTAAACATAACAAACGCAAATAAAACTGTACAAAATAAAGATTTCTTCATGATGGTTATAATAAAAAATTTCAGCAAAGGTATAAAAAATATAAGAATAAACATCTTTGTTTTGTCTTTGAGATGGCAAAAGTTTGTACTTCTTAATTATTTCGAGTAATTTTGCGCCATGAAAGAAGGAACCCGCGTGCGATTTCTTAACGCTGTTGGCGGCGGAATAGTGAAACGCATCAAAAATAAGGATATAGTGATAGTCGAGGAAGATGACGGATTCGAGACGCCGGTGCTTATCCGCGAATGTATTGCAGTGGACGGAAATGACAGCCGGAGCAGTTCCACTGTGGCTGCCGCTCCCGTAATTCCTGTACAGTCAGAGGAAAAGTATGAAGTGATCGAAACCTCGGGCGGTGACGGGCTAAATGTTTTCCTTGCATATATTCCCGCAGATATTAGACAGTTAGGGAAATGTAATTATGAGGCTTATTTTATTAATGACAGTAACTATTTCCTGTTCTTTAATTACATGAACCGTAAAGATGACGCATGGACAAGCCGCTACACTGCAACCGTCGAACCGAATACACGCCTCTTTATTGAGGAGTTTGCCGCCGAAGAAGTCAATGACCTGGAAACGGTTTGTGTACAGTTCGTCGCCTTCAAAAAAGATAAGCCGTTCACGGTGAAGAATGCTTATAGCGTGGAATTACGCATTGACATTGTGAAATTTTACAAGTTCCACTGCTTTACCGAGAATGAGTTCCTTGAGGATAAGGCTTTGATATATCCGGTTGTAGAAAACGATGCGCCTTACCGCAAATTAATTGTTCCGGCGGAAGATATTCGGGAGGCGATGCTGCGGAAAAACGACGCCGGACGTATTACCACCCGCCCGAAATCAGACAAAAAGGATAAACTGCCGCAGATAATAGAGGTTGACCTGCATATCAATCAGTTGCTTGATACGACTTGTGGCATGAATAACAAGGATATGCTCGAATGTCAGCTTGATGCTGTCCGTCGGACAATGGAAGATAACCGCACTCGGAAAGGACAGAAAATCGTCTTCATACACGGTAAGGGCGAGGGTGTTCTGCGAACCGCCGTGCTTGATGAATTGAAGCGTAAGTACCGGCAATGCACCGTACAGGATGCTTCGTTCCGTGAATACGGTTTCGGTGCGACGATGGTTACTGTAAGATAAATTTTTAATAGCAAAAATATGAACTGGTTTGAATGTAAAGTCTCTTACGAGAAGATGATGGAGAACGGGGTTTCCAAGAAAGTGAACGAACCCTACTTAGTCGATGCGCTTTCGTTTACCGAAGCAGAAGCGCGTATTATTGAGGAAATGAAGCCTTATATTAGTGGTGAGTTTACTGTTACTGATATAAAAAGGGCAAAGCTTGCCGAGATCTTTTTCAATGAAAAAGGTGACAGGTATTATCGTTTCAAGGTAATTTACGTAGTGCTTGACGAAAAGAACGGTACTGAAAAGAAAACCGCTCAGATGATCCTTGTGCAAGCGTCCAACATTGACGAAGCCTTTGAGGTATTCTATGCGAGAATGAAAGGTACTCTGGGCGATTACGTTGTTGCATCCGTTATGGAAACTGCGATTATGGATATTTTTCCGTTCTCTTCGGATAAAATCCCCCATGACGATAGCGAACAACCTTAGGAAGATCAGGGCGGCGTTACCTGTTAATGTGCGCTTGGCGGCGGTTTCAAAGTTTCACAGTGAGGATGAGATCATGGAGGCGTATAATGCTGGACATCGCCTGTTTGCCGAGAACCGTGTGCAGGAACTTGTTACTAAGTACGAGCATCTTCCGAAAGACATCGAGTGGCATTTGACGGGGCACTTGCAAACCAATAAGGTCCGGTATATAGCGCCTTTTGTGTCGGTCATACAAAGTGTGGACAGTGTACGTCTTTTGCAGGAAATCGACTGTGAGGGGATGAAAGCGGGCAGGCAAATAGGCGTCTTATTGCAGATCCATATCGCGATGGAGGAGAATAAGTTCGGATTCTCTTATGATGAGGCGGAGGAGTTTTTTGCAGACGGGGTTTTCGAGGCTTTCCGGCACGTACAGGTCAAAGGTTTGATGGGCATGGCAAGTTTCACTCACGACTGCGAACGTATCCGCACGGAATTTGCCTCACTTGGAACGTTTTTTCGGGGTATCAGGACAAAATACTTTGCCGGCAGCGAGGTATTTTGTGAACTTTCGATGGGAATGAGTGACGATTATATGATTGCGGTTGAGGAAGGCAGTACAACGGTCAGAATCGGCAGGGCAATCTTTGGAGAAAGGCATTAACAGGAGTAAAATTTTTCAATAATATAGATATGAACTTTAATAAACTGGGAGGATTAATTCCCGCAATCATACAGGACTCGGAAACGGGTAAAGTATTGATGCTCGGCTTTATGAACGAGCAGGCTCTTATGCTCACCCGTGAAACCGGCAAGGTAACATTTTTCAGCCGCACGAAGAATCGTCTTTGGACGAAAGGTGAAGAGAGTGGTAACTTCCTTTTCGTTGTCTCTGTTGATGAAGACTGTGACGGCGACACGCTTTTGATCAAGGTACGCCCTGCCGGACCTGTATGTCATACCGGCAGCGACACCTGTTTTAACGAAAAAAATGAAGAGGACATACTTTTCTTAAAGCGCCTTCAGGATTTCATTGACAGACGTTTCCGTGAAATGCCCGACGGTTCTTATACTACATCTCTTTTCAGCAGTGGCATTGGTCGTATTGCCCAGAAAGTTGGCGAAGAGGCTGTTGAAACTGTTATCGAGGCAATCTCCGGTGATGACGAACGCTTGTTATACGAGGCTTCCGACATGCTTTACCATCTCATTGTACTGCTCACTTATAAGGGTTTTCGGATCGAAGACCTTGCTCGCGAATTAAGGAAGAGGCATCATGAATAATCCTCTGGCGTACTTGCTTGTTATAGCCTTTTTCCTGACTTCCTGCGGCGGTGGGAAGTTACCTGAGCGCAAACTGACTTTTGCTTTTTTGACCGACATTCATCAAAATGCCGGCAACACTGATAATCGTCGCGACGGGTTTATTTCTGCTGTGGATATGGCTGTAAAAAGCGGCGCGCAGTTTATTATCACCGGTGGCGACATGGTAGATATTTCGGGCATGGGCGTCAATATCCCGAAATCGCTGGCGGACAGTCTTTACGCCGCCAATAAAAAGATACTCGACGATTCCGGTCTGCCGTACTACCCTGCTATCGGCAACCACGACCGTTATTTCAACCATGATGAGGGTTTTGATATTGGCGACGAGTTGTTTGAGTCTTATTTTGGGCGGTCGTATTATACCTTTGAGGTTTCGGGGATAAAGTTTTTCGTCCTTAATTCCGTTCGTTTCACCGATAATAAGACTTATACTCTTGGCGACGAGCAAATGCAATGGCTTAATTCGGAACTCGCCGCGACTTCTGTTGACCAGCCGCTTGTTTTATCGCTTCACGTCCCGTTGTATTCATTGTATTACCCCGTTGTCGAGGGAAAAATCCTTGATTTGGACGTCGTCGCCGACTTTGCCATGATACGCGATGCGTTCAGGGGGCACAATTTGAGGCTTGTTTTGCAGGGACACCAGCATGTTTATGAAGAGATTTTTTCTCAAAACGTATACTACATCACTGCCGGTGCGGTGAGCGGCAATTGGTGGCGCGGATCGTATCACGGTACTGAGGAGGGCTTTTTGCTTGTTCACGTTGACGTTGAAAATGCGTTCACTTGGGAATACGTTGATTTTGGATGGGAAAAGAAATAAACCGCACACTTTAAAACAATGAAAATACTGATTATCGGCGGCACGGGAACCATCAGCGCCGCCATCTCACACCTTCTGAAAGAGCAGGGGCACGAACTTTGGATCATCAACCGCGGTCGCAATAACGACATGCTTCCGAATAATGTACATATCATCCTGTCGGATATTTGGGACGAGAAAAAGGTTACTGCCATGCTCGACGGCTTATACTTCGACTGCGTGGCGGATTTCATTGCCTTCACTCCTGCCGACATTGAGCGCGACTACAGGCTGTTCGGCGGGCGGACAAATCAATACATCTTCATCAGTTCTGCATCGGCGTACCGGAAGTCTTTTTCCGGCGACCTGATAACTGAATCCACGCCCCTTGCCAATCCTTATTGGCAGTATTCCCGCGACAAGATTGCCTGTGAAAATCTTCTTATGAGGCTTTATAATGAGCAAGGTTTTCCGGCAACAATCATCCGTCCGAGCCATACCTACGACCTTCGGAAAGTACCTACCGCGATTCACGGCTCACATGGCAGTTGGTCGGTTGTAAAAAGGATCATGGACGGCAAACCTGTTATCATCCACGGGGATGGCAATTCACTCTGGACGCTTACTCACAGTACGGACTTTGCCGCAGCCTTTGCCGGCTTGGTGGTCAATACCGACGCGATAGGCGAAGCGGTGCATATCACTTCCGACGAGGCTTTAACGTGGAATCAAATCTACGGTTTCATATCTGCCGCCGCCGGTAAGCCGTTAAAAGCGACCCACATCGCCACCGACATCCTTGTCTCGGCTGGCAAAAAGTACGACCTGTCCGGCACATTGCTCGGCGACAAGGCTCTTCCGGCAGTCTTCGACGCCACTAAACTGAAACGCCTTGTACCTGGCTTCGTTGCCCGCAAAAACTTTGAAGAAGGCATCCGTGAAACGGTCTCATACATCCTCGCCCACCCCGAATACCAAACCGAAGACCCCGAATTTGACCAGTGGTGCGACGAAATACTGGGAAATAAGAGTGAAGAGTGAAGAACTAAGAGTGAAGAGTGAAGAAATAAGAGTGAAGAGTGAAGAAATAAGAGTGAAGAGTGAAGAACTAAGAGTGATGAGTGAAGAACTAAGAGTGATGAGTGAAGAACTAAGAGTGAAGAGTGAAGAAATAAAAGTGATGAGTGAAGAACTAAGAGTGAAGAGTTAGGAAATAACATCGCCTTCCTGCAAAATCTAACAACCCGGAGGGTTGAATATAAATAACCCCCAATGAAGCGCAGCGATTGGGGGTTAATTGTGACCACCCCCTCGCCAATTCTCACAACCCGGAGGGTTGAATATAAATAACCCCCAATGAAGCGCAGCGATTGGGGGTTAATTGTGACCACCATCTCGCCAACCTGCGCACTCTTCTTCCTTAAAGTCTTTAAAGCCCTTAAAGCCTTTAAAGTCCTTTTTTAAAATAACATCGCCTTCCTGCAAAATAACATCGTCACATCGCAAAATAACATCGTCACATCGCAAAATAACATCGTCACATCGCAAAATAACATCGTCACATCGCAAAAAAGCAGCGACACATAGCAAAAAAGCAGCGACGCATAGCAAAAAAGCAGCGACACATAGCAAAAAAGCAGCGACGCATAGCAAAAAAGCAGCGACACATAGCAAAAAAGCAGCGATTTTGTCCTTAATACCCTTAAAGTCTTTAAAGTCCTTAACGTCTTTAAAGAAAAAAGCATCGAATTTCATCATTAATCGATAAAAACTAATAACTATTAAAAAAAGATTTGTATATTTGCAACCGTAAACGAATAATATGATGCAACGTTTTTACTGTATTTTTCTTTTACATTGAGAACAAGCATCGAATTTCATCATTAATCGATAAAAACTAATAACTATTAAAAAAAGATTTGTATATTTGCAACCGTAAACGAATAATATGATGCAACGTTTATACTATATTTTTCTTTTACATTAAGAGTAATAATCAATATTTCTTTATTTGTTTAATTTAATAATTAATTTGTTATGAAACACAAGTTTTCTCTTTTAGTAATGCTCGCCGTCTTTTTGATGGCTGGAGCAAATGTAGGAGTATCCTTCGCGGCTACTCAAAACGTAACCACCGCCGCTGACGACGGCGATGGGTCTCTCCGTGCGGCAATCGCTGCTGCAGTCGCCGGAGATGAAATCACTTTCAACACATCTCTTGCGGGTGCGACAATCACCCTCGAAAGAGCGATTATTATCGACAAGTCACTTACCATCAAAGGTAGCGGACAGAAACTCACGCCCCGCAGCAACGGCATTCGTGCATTAGAGGTTAAAGGAGGTCTAACTGTAACTATAGAACGCTTGCAGTTTGACGGATTCGACATTCCTAATGGTGCAGCCATTAAAGCAGAAGAAGACAACACTACACTCACTGTAGCATCCTCCATTTTCAGCAACTGTACTGCCAATGATTTTGGCGGCGCTATCCAGATTTGGAAGGGCGGCTTCAATCTTAATGTTTACGGTTGTACGTTCTACAACAACAACGGCAGGCAAGGCGGAGCGATCACCTTTGTAAATTCCGGAGATCTGAAGGTTGTAGGTTCTGTCTTCTACGACAACTATCTCGGATTGGGAGAAGATCAGGGATGGAGTGCAAACGGAAACAATATTTCCGGTAACAATAATATGACATCCGGCGGATACAACGCTTTTGAGAACACAAGCTGTGCATCTTTTTCATACGCAGCAAGTGACTTGCAGAATATTACGGACAATCCTCTTGATGCAGACTACGTCCCGACAACCGACGCTATCAAGATCCTTCCCGCAACACTTCCCGCAGACTATCCGACACTTGACTTCTACGGTAATGCAATCGAAGGCGAAGGATTTGCAGGCGCAGTGCAATCAGCATCCACACTTCCTCCTCCTGCAGAAGCATACGATCGCCAACTCTGGACGGCTCAATACAGCAGCGGAGCCAACGGCGCATACGGACGCCCAAACACCCCAACCATCATGCTTGACGGCAACTTCAAGAATGAAGCACAAGGCTGGCATTCAATAGAAAGCGCATTAGGATTCGACTGGGCTACCAAACGCATCCGCGAATCATTCGCCGTCGATGTCAAGGAAACCCTTGATCTGAGTTCTGTCAGCCTTTACACAACCGGCGACATCGGTGACATCGAAATCTATCTCTCCGACGAAGCGCCAACACTGGTACGCGCTACCGACGATGCCGACCCATCATGGGGATCCGTTGTCGCAACGTGGACCAATCCCTACGCGGATGATGTCGCCCTCAATGCAGCAAAACAAACTTACGGCACCGGCGAAGGAGCGGAAAACGCTCTCAAAATAGATATTGATCTGCCCGCAGGTTCGGAAGGCAGGTACGTAATTGTCGCTTACCTGAGCACACAAGTACGTGGAGATGGTCGTTACGTAAACAATACCGAGTTTGAAGCATACGGAACAAGCGAACAGGAAGGGAAAATTACCATCTCTCCCAAATCGTCAACTGTCTATACCAATGATTACGGACAACTTGCTGTCCAGGTGGCATCGGAACTCGAAGGCGAAACCGTCACATGGACGTCCTCGGACGAAACAACCGCAACAGTTGTAGATGGTAAAGTAATTGGCTTGAAAGTAGGAAAGGTAACAATTACAGCAGAAGCAGGCGGTTATTCAGGTACGGCAAATGTAACCGTTACTTCAAACACGAGGAAACCAAATGTGCTGCTCGGAAAATACACCGTGCTCCCCGAAAGTTATCGAATAGATAATGGCGGCGCTATTACTGCTGATGAATTTGCCGGCAATAATGTCGTAACCATTGACGCAGCAGCAGATCAACCTGAAACAGGATTTGCTTTCACAATCTCCGACATCTGGGGCGGATATTACGAATTCGGTCGCGGATACGGATCGGCTTATCGCACTTTGGGAACTTTTGTCCAGAATGACGACGAAATCACATTCACCGATTATGTGAGAGCAGGTTGGGATACCGAATGGGATAAAGAAAACTCAACGGCTGAGTATGAGTATGTCATTACCGAAGATGCTAATGACAGCACAAAACTTAACCTGACTCTCATTTGGGGCGACTATACTTTCTATCTCTTCCTCGTTAAAGAACTTGCAGTTCCACAGGAAGAACCTCTCGCGGGTATGTACTACATCGGCAAAGATAACCCGCTCGACGTGATTGCAGTACTGTCCGAAGACAGCACAACATTAACCATCAGCGGCACAGGCTTAATAAAGAACTTCCTAATTTCATACTCAGATCCATACGTTGGAGGCGGCGCACCATGGGTCGTTGACCTCGTACTGAATGACGAAGGAGGTATCGTTAGCGCAACAAGAGTGCCTGCAGCGGATAAAATCACAAGCATCATCATCGAAGAAGGCGTCACATATCTCGGAAATGCACTTGCATGGGGCGTAGCAAAAATCGAAAACATCTCCTTGCCGTCAACTCTTGACAGTATCGGCAGCCGCGCATTCTCGGCGCAAAGCCTGAAGATAGATACTCTCAAGATCCCCGACAATGTGAAGAAAGTAGCCTCGTATGCATTTGAAGGATCTTCCTCATCTGAGGTAAAAGTCATAACCTTGCCCGCAGGCATTGAGACATTTGGCGTTCACTCATTCGACATTAGCGGAATAGAAGCAATCTATATCTCTGCCGAGACACCGCCCGTGCTGCCGAATGAAACAACATTCAACAGGGTCAGCAAAACAACATGTATCCTCTATGTACCGGCAGGTAAAGTCGAAGATTACAAAGCAGCGGATGTATGGAAAGACTTCGTTAACATCAGGGAAATCGGAGACGAAATACCTTTCGTAGAGTTGCCTTACACCTTAGAAAACGGTACATTCGCTGACGACATCGTGCCGTTCCTTACCGGAAGTTCCGCCGATAAAAACAACGACGGAGTAGTTGCCATAGCATTTACCGTCGAGAAATCAGGCAAACTCACCGCTACCGCAGCAGACTATACGGTGTATTTGTTTGACAGTCCTTCGGCTGACGGAAGCGAAATAGTGAAAGGTACCGGAGGCTTTGCCAACCAGCAAATCGAAGCGGGCACCTATTACCTGGTAATAGATAACGAAAGTGCCGCTACTACAACCTACTCTCTGAGCGTTACCTTCGATCCCGACGGCATCAACTCAACCGGTAAAGCCGTCAAGTCTGTTATCTATTATGACCTTCTCGGACGCACCGTAACCCGCGACGCTAAGGGAATCGTCATCAAGAGAATCACCTATGACGACGGCTCCGTAGAAACGAAAAAAGTATATGTGTTGCCCAACAAGTAACACAGTAAACCTTGCCTCACGGTATCACACACAGTGATTGCCACAGGCTACAACAATGACGAGGGGGACAACAGTCCCCCTCGTTGTTTTATGTGTTTTATGTGTTTCATAGTCACAAATTCATTGATTTTACGCGAAATTTAATCCGTATGTATGTAATATCAATTCTTTTATGTAAATTTGCACCTTAATTTTTACCGAATGGATGAAACCAAAATCCTCGTAAACACTATTATTGAAGCGTTACAGGAAAAGAAAGGCAAGAAGATAGTTACAATGAACCTCTCAAAATTAGAAGGTTCAATCTGCCAATATTTTATTATATGTCAAGGAAATACTCCCACACAAGTCTCGGCGCTATCCGATGCGGTCTGGGATCTGGTAAGCAACCGGTTGCACGAAAAACCAATGGGCGCCGTTGGTATGCAGGAAGCACAATGGATTGCCATGGATTACGGTACCGTCATGATCCATATCTTCGTTCCCGCTATCAGGGCATACTATAACCTTGAACTCCTTTGGGCTGACGCCGAAATAAACGAAATACCCGATTGAATTATGAGCTCACAAACACCAAATACAAACAAACCGACACCCCCACCCAATCAGCCTCCAACACCCGGCGGGAATAAGCCTTTCAAATTCAACATGGGCTGGATTTACATGTTGATACTTTTTATGCTTGCGGCGATATATTTTAACAGAGAACCGGAAACTCAAAGCAGAGAAATAAGCTGGTCCGAATTTAAAACTTATTCGGAAAGAGATGTCTTCTCAAAATGGCTTGTAAACAAAGAGGGTTCCGTCATTAAAGCAACCGTGAAGCCCGAATTTGCAGAGGAAATAATGAAAGCCGATTCCGCTGCCAATAAACAGGTATTCAAACAGAATGTCGAAACAACAATCCTTGTAGAAATTTCCAATCCCGACGCAGCACGTATTTATGCCGATGAACTGGAAAAAAACGGAATAAAACCCGACGTCAAATTCGGTAAAGGTAACAGCACATTCTGGAATATTATCTGGCAATTTGGTCCTTTCCTGCTCCTTATATTTGTCTGGATTTATATTATCCGAAGAATGGGCGGAGGAAATCCGTTCGGGGTCGGCAAAACTAAGGCTCAACTTTATGACAAGACAGGGAAATCACAAAAAGTTACTTTCCAAGACGTTGCCGGACTGTCGGAAGCAAAACAGGAAGTAGAGGAAATTGTCGACTTCCTGAAAAATCCGAAGAAATATACCGAACTTGGTGCCAAAATACCCAAAGGCGCTCTGCTTGTAGGTCCTCCGGGGACAGGTAAAACACTTCTCGCAAAAGCAGTAGCAGGTGAAGCCGATGTGCCGTTTTTCTCCCTTTCCGGTTCGGACTTCGTCGAAATGTTCGTCGGCGTCGGCGCATCACGAGTAAGGGATTTATTCCGTCAAGCAAAAGAAAAGGCTCCATGTATTGTGTTTATAGATGAAATTGACGCTGTAGGTCGTGCTCGCGGACGTAATCCAGGCATGGGCGCTAACGATGAACGTGAAAATACCCTTAACCAGTTGCTTACCGAGATGGACGGCTTCGGATCGAACAGTGGAGTGATTATCCTTGCCGCCACAAACCGTGTGGATATCCTCGACAAAGCACTGCTGCGCGCAGGACGTTTCGACCGCCAGATTAACGTTGACCTGCCTGAATTACCTGACCGCAAGGAAATTTTTGTTGTTCATCTGCGTAATATTAAGATTGACCAGTCGGTCGATACGGAATTTCTTGCCCGTCAAACTCCGGGCTTTTCGGGCGCAGATATTGCCAATGTCTGCAACGAGGCGGCGTTAATAGCTGCAAGGCATGATAAAGAAAATGTTCAACGGGAAGATTTTATGAATGCCGTAGACAGAATAGTCGGAGGACTTGAAAAGAAATCAAAAGTAACGACACTTGAAGAGCGCCGCTCTATCGCTATTCACGAAGCAGGACACGCTACTTTGAGTTGGATGCTCGAATATGCCAATCCGCTTGTGAAAGTTACAATAGTTCCGCGCGGTAAGGCACTCGGTGCGGCGTGGTATATGCCTGAAGAACGGCAAATAACAACCCGCCAGCAGTTGGAGGACGAGATATGCGCCACTCTTGGTGGTCGCGCCGCAGAGGAACTTGTAATCGGATGTATCTCAACAGGTGCGGCAAACGACCTTGAGCGCGTTACGAAACAGGCTTATGCTATGGTGCTTTACTACGGTATGGGCAGGGAAATACCTAACCTCAACTATTACGATTCAAGCGGTCAGGACTACGGATTTACCAAGCCTTACAGCGACAAAACAGCCCGCCTGATTGACGAGGAGGTTAAATATATCATCAACAATCAATACGAGCGCGCCAAGCAAATTCTCTCCGAACATAGCAGTCAGCATCAGCAACTTGCCGACGTGCTACTTGATAAGGAAGTTATTTTCTCCGACGATCTTGAAAAGATTTTCGGTAAACGTAAGTGGTTGTCGCGTTCACAAGAAATACTAAAGCAGCAGGATCTGCTGAATGACGAAAATAAAGATGCGGAGGAAAAGAGTGATTAATACGTTTGATGAATCATGAACAAACTACTACCTCGCACTCTTACCGGCACTACTTACATAGCACTTATAATCGCAGGAATCCTGTGGAACAGGTATTCGTTTGGCGTCGTACTGATGCTTGCCATCACCGCCTGCCTGTTTGAGTTTTACGAGTTAGTCAATGCGCACAAGGACACACGTATCAATGTAATCATTAACAGTTTCGGAGGATTGATGCTGTTCATGTCGGTTGCAAATCTGGCTTGCGGCATGACGGACGCGTCGAAATATTGTTTTGCTACTTTCCTGTTATATATTGTCGCCGTGCTGGTTTCCGAGCTCTATAACCGCCGGAGCGAATCATTTACCCGCGCTGCATATATCTTTTTCGGACACTTTTATATCACCCTTCCGCTGTCTTTGTTTTATATACTCGCTTTCCGGAATGGGAGTTACGAATGGATACGTCCTCTCGCTCTTTTTGTCTTTATCTGGACTAACGATACCTTTGCTTACCTTACTGGCGTAACTTTCGGACGCCACCGCCTTTTTGAGCGCATCTCTCCTAATAAGTCATGGGAGGGCTTTTTCGGTGGTTTATTGTTCACGTTAGCTTCTTCGTTTGTGTTTGCCTGGTTTTGTTCTTCTGTTTTGCTTATTCACTGGCTTTTCCTGTCGATGTTGACGGTCGTTTTCGCCACCTTCGGGGACTTGGTTGAATCGCTTATCAAACGCACATTCAATGTAAAAGATTCCGGCAATGCGTTACCTGGTCACGGTGGTTTCCTCGACCGTTTTGACAGTCTTCTGTTTGCGATATACGCTATGTTAGTCTTTGAGTTATTACTTTAATCTTTTAGTTTAAACTCTTTATGTTTTTCGCAGTCAGACCCGTTGTTATAGACATATATTCTTAAAATAATGAGTAAAAGCGCTAAAATATTATTACTGTTTATTGTTGTGTTTATCATCGCAGGCATGGCTCTCTTCCCCACAATTAAAAAGACATTATCGAACAACGTCGCCGCCTTGGACGAAGTTGCCGTCAGAAGACCGGTCGGTGGACCGCTAAACGTCAATGCAATTATATTAAGACCCACCCTTTTGGTGGACGAGGTAAAGGCAAGCAAAGCGTTACTCATTCCCGACGAAGAGGTTGAGTTGACCTTTGAAAGTTCGGGAAAGATAACGGAGATATTATTTAGGGAAGGTTCTTCGGTAAAGAAATGTGAATTGCTTGCCAGGATCAACGATAAGCCATTACGGGCGGAACTTCGGAAGCTTGAGGCTCAGGTACCGCTTGCTGAGGACCGGGTTTTCCGTCAGAAGTCGCTATTGGAAAAGGATGCTGTGAGTAAAGAAGCATACGAGCAGGTATCAACCGACCTTGAGAAACTGAAAGCGGACATTGCCTTGGTTAAGGCGCAGATATCGCAGACCGAACTTCGTGCTCCGTTTGACGGCATGGTTGGGTTGCGTAATGTAAGCGAGGGCGCTTATGCTTCAACTACGACTATTATTACCAAACTCACAAAGACCACACCGTTAAAACTTGAGTTTTCAGTTCCCGAAAAAAATGCTAAAGACGTCAACAGCGGTAAGAAGATCACATTTCGTCTACCGCCAGACCAGACGGAATATCATGCAACTATCTACGCGACTGATTCAAGGATGGATCCAAACACTATCTCAATGAAAGTCAGGGCGCTTTATCCCAACACTAACGGTAAATTGCAGCCCGGGCGTTCGGCGGATGTAACTATCCGAGCCAATGAAATCCGCGACGCACTGACTGTTCCCAGCGAGGCTGTTATAAAGGAAATGGGTCGTGACATTGCATACATCTATTCCGGCGGTAAGGCTCACAAGAAGGAAATCGAAACCGGTATCCGCACCGAATCGGTATTGCAGGTAATGCGCGGGCTTTCGGCAGGTGATACATTGCTCGTGAGCGGAGTTATGCAGTTGCGCGACGACTTGCCGGTAAAGATAGAGGAAATACGGTAAATACTCTTTATTTCCTTTACCTTCGGAAGGTTACCTATATCGCTTACTTTTACGGGTAAATTTTTTAAGGACATGAAAATCTAAATGTCCGACAATATTATTACATATACGTATGTTGTTTTTGTTTTGTTGCATTTTCAGGTTTTGTGCGTTGAAACGGCAACTTAAAGCAAGCAACAGCAATCGCCGCCGAAATATAAAAACCTGTATTTCTTAATAATACATTTGCAATTGGATAAGGTCAAGTCAATACTAACTCCGTACCAAGTCCCAGTAAATTTTTAGTATTAACAAATAAATTCGTATCAATTTGGGAACTATTAGACAAGGTATTCTCGGCGGATTTTCCGGCAAGGTCGGAACTGTAATCGTTAGCGGTTGGAAATATTGTGCAAGCGAGAGCAATGCCAAACTTGTTTTAACATTGCCGAGCGCAGCCGAAAATCACGCAAGTAAAAGCACATTGCCAAATTCACACAAAGCGGTTTAATCAATCACTTTGCACACGATAAATACCGAAAAACTTAACGAAAAAGGCAGTAAAAACGCTATCCTTTTTTATTGTTGATAACTTCTTCTTTTGATTGTTAATTCAGAAAAAAGCAGTACCTTTGCCGAGATTTGATAAATCGATATTGGTTTTGTCAAGTAAAATATAATAACCTGATTTATAAATTTAAAAAGTGATAGTATGACGTTCGGTAGTAAGATTAAACAGTTGCGCGAAGATTTGCAGTTACCTCAAAGAGTAGTGGCTTCGGCATTGGAACTCGACACTCCTATGTACAGCCGTATTGAACTTGGCAGAAGAACTGCCAAGCGAACACAAATACCTATTCTTGCGAAACTTTTACAGATTGACGAAACCGAACTTGTTACCCTTTGGCTTGCCGATAAATTCATTGCTGCCATAGGCACAGAAACCGAACTTGCCCCCAAAGCATTCAAAGTAGCACTTGAAAAATCAAAAAAATAATAACCTCTAATAAAAAATGACAGAACAGATAGAAAACATATTAGCCGAACTCAAAGCAGTCCAAGCAAAACTGCCTGAATTGCGCGATTTGTTTTGGCTTAAAATTGACCGCTACAACGAAGCCGACCAA
>JAISYU010000097.1 GCA_031269685.1 Dysgonamonadaceae bacterium
CGCAGGCAATATACAGGAAGTTGACAGAGGAAGAAGTAAAAGAGATATTAAGCAATGACCGATAGATACCCCCTCATAGAATTTCAACCCCAAGAGGTGATAATGCGCTTTCAAGAACAACGGTTGCAGGAAACACTGAAATACCTGGGCGAACATTCGCCATTTTACAGGCGCATGTTCGCAGAAAACAATATAGATATAACTAAAATCCGCAGCATTGAAGACCTTCAAAGAGTCCCTTTCACGGGAAAAAGAGATCTGCAGATATTCAACGACGACTTCCTTTGCGTACCGCGTGAGAAAGTCATTGATTACATCACCACTTCCGGCACTCTTGGAGATCCCGTGATACTTGCAATGACCGACGCCGACCTTGACCGCCTTGCTTATAACGAGAAAATATCTTTCCTCTGCACAGGCGCTGTAAAGAGTGACGTCGTACAACTGATGACTACCATCGACAAACGCTTTATGGCGGGGCTGGCATATTTCCTGGGGCTTCGTGCACTTGGTGCGGGGATTATCCGCGTCGGCAACGGTATTCCCGAATTGCAATGGGACACTATCAACCGTATCCACCCGAACACGATAATGTGTGTGCCGTCTTTTATCCTGCACATCATAAAATATGCAGAGATGCACGGTATTGATTACAGGTCTTCCAGTGTAAGGAGAGTAGTCTGCATCGGCGAGAACCTGAGGGAGCAGGATTTCTCCCTTAATTTGCTTGGGCAGCGCATAAGGGATAAGTGGGATGTGGAACTTTACTCTACTTACGCCTCCACCGAGATGGCGACAACGTTCGCGGAATGTAAATATGGCTGTGGCGGGCATCACCACCCTGAGCTTATCATCTGCGAAGTGATAGACATGGACGGCAATGTTGTTGTTGAAGGCGGAACAGGGGAACTTGTTATCACCACCCTTGGCGTTGAAGGTATGCCGCTGTTACGTTTCAGGACGGGTGATATAGTGAGGTTTCACTATGAACGTTGCCGTTGCGGTCGCTGTTCTATGCGTGTAAGTCCTGTTGTAGGACGCGCTAATCATTTGCTTAAATATAAGGGCACGACGCTGTATCCGCCTGCTATTTATGATGTCCTGGACAATACGCCTTTCGTTGAGAACTACGTTGTAGAGGTTGACAGTGATGATAACGGTAATGACAGTGTGCTGGTAAGGATAGGCGTTACGGGCAACTATGAGATAAAGGATCTTAAGGATCGCTTTCGTGCGAGGATTCGCGTAACGCCGGACATTGAGATAAGCCATCCTGAGGAGATACGGCGGATTAACTGTCCTGACATGAGCCGTAAGCCGGTCAAGTTTATAGATAAGAGGAAAAAGTATTGACATCTGATAACCTTATATTATTATGAAAGAACCTGAAATGTTTGATGACCTCCGTCCGTATTGCGACCTGGAAATCAGCGCTGCTATGCACCGCATAGCCGGCAGTGAGTATTTCCCGATGCTTTCGGAATTTATCTTCCCCGGGCGGGAAGTTGGCGAGGTAAGGGATTTGGTGCGTGGTTGCACGACTATTAGCGAGTTCCAGTACCGGATAATGCGTATCGTTCATGAGCGGATAGTTGAGCGCAGCATCAGTTGTTTCACGTATTCCGGTCTGGACAGGTTATCGCCCTCTGAGAAGTATCTTTTTGTATCTAACCATCGCGACATCATGTTAGATGCGATGCTGATGCAATATGCCCTCTATAAGGGAGGTCACGCTACGTCGGAGATTAGTTTCGGCAGTAACCTGATGCACCCGCAGGTTGTTGTTGACATTGGAAAATCGAACAAGATGTTCACCGTTTTGCGTGGCGGTAACATGCACGATTTTTATAATAACTCTTTGCGGCTTTCGGAGTATATACGCCATACCCTTACCGTGAAGCGCGAGTCGGTATGGATTGCCCAGCGTAACGGTCGAACCAAGGATGGTTGCGACAACACCGAGCAGGGTATCATAAAAATGTTCTATATGAGTAAGCCTCAAGATCCGGCTGTGTCGCTTGCCGAACTTAACATTGTGCCGGTCGCTATTTCCTATCAATGGGAAAGTTGTGATTTGTTGAAGACGCAGGAACTGTACCGCAGGCGTCGGGATGGGAGGTACGAGAAGCGGCTCGGCGAAGATTTGAACAGCATACTGACCGGCATTATGCAGTTTAAGGGAAAGGTTCATATAACCTTTTGCGAACGCATAACCGGTGATGACCTGGACGCATTTGCCGGTCTGTCGCACGGCAAGTTTAACTCTGCGGTTGCGTCGCTTATGGATAGCCGGATACACGCCGGTTATCATCTTATGAGCAATAACTATATCGCTCACGACATGCGTTCCGGCAGTAATTGTTTTGCAATGCATTACACTCCTTCGGAAAGGGCATGCTTTGAAAAACATTACCGGGAAGTCATGTCTTTGGAAGAGGAAGACAAGGATCTGTTGAGGGAAATCTTTCTGGGAATATACGCAAACTCAGTGGATAGATGTATTGACATTCCACAGGTTCCACCCCTCGAAGGCTTGCAGTAGCAGCATCTCCAAGCCATTGACGACGGTGGCTCCATGCTCCTTGCCGCGCTTCATGAAGAGCGTCTCATCGGGGTTGTACAGTAAATCGTACAGCAGGTGTTCGTGATACAGGTAGTGGTAAGGTATGTCCGGGCATTCATCAACATTGGGATACATTCCTACGGGTGTGCAGTTTACTATCACGGTGTGTGCTTCTATAATTGCAGCGTCGAGGTCTTGATATGTCAGCATTGCGGGATCAGTCTTTTCGCGGCTTACGTATACGGGAATAATATTGAGTTGCTTCAACCCCTGGAAGACGGCTTTTGCCGCTCCACCTGCTCCGAGCACTAACGCCCTTGTATGATGCGTTTTCAGATACGGCTCTATTGCCTGTTTAAATCCTTTAATATCCGAGTTGAACCCTGCCAGGTGTATTTTTCCTTTATTTCGGGTTATTTTGATGACATTTACTGCCCCGACTATTAGGGCATCCTCACTTAGTTGATCCATGAAAGGTATAACTTTTTCCTTGTAAGGAATTGTAACATTGAGTCCTTCGAGGTTAGGGTGACTTCTGATAACTGACAGGATGTCATCGACGGCGGGTATTTCAAAGTTGATATACTCGGCATTAATACCTTCGGATGCGAATTTATCATTAAAGTACTTCTTTGAAAAAGAGTGCTTCAAGGGATTCCCGATCAAACCGTACTGCTTCATATTTTTCGGATATTTTTATTATAAAATCTTTTTAACGGGTACAAAATTAATTATAATCTTTGAGAAAAAAGCGTTTTGTTGTGTTTGTTTAAAAATGTATTGCCTTTATTTCACTAAAACACGTATCGCACATATTACTCAACCGGCAATTACGGGCGCGTACGCAGTCCCAAACGTTGAGATTCTTACTTTCGGGTTGGAAAATCGCTTCCGCAACGTTTTTATTTCGACTTTCGGGTTGGAAAATCACTTTCGCAACGTTTTTATTTCGATTTTCAGTCGGAAAATCACTTTCGCAACGTTTTTATTTCGACTTTCGGTTGGAAAATCACTTTCGCAACGTTTTTATTTCGACTTTCAGCCGGAAAATCGTTTTCGCAACGTTTTTATTTCGACTTTCGGTTGGAAAATCACTTTCTCAACGTTGCGATTCTTATTTTCAGTCGGAAAATCACTTTCGCAACGTTTTTATTTCGACTTTCAGCCGGAAAATCACTTTCCCAACGTTGGGATTCTTATTTTCAGTCGGAAAATCACTTTCGCAACGTTTTTATTTCGATTTTCAGTCGGAAAATCACTTTCCCAACGTTGGGATTCTTATTTTCAGTCGGAAAATCACTTTCCCAACGTTGGGATTTCTATTTTCAGTCAGAAAATCACTTTCCCAACGTTGGGATTCCTACTTTCGGGTCGGAAAGTCGTTTTCCCAACGTTTTTATTCCTTAATGCCCTTAAAGTCTTTAAAGACCTTATGGGAAAGACAAGAGATGGGATGATTATATGTTATATCCAGTGATCTTTAACAGATACTTCAACAGTTTTATAGAAATATTGTTGGAAATAAGCATGTCGATGATTGCAAAGCGTATATTGCGCCTGTAATAACAGTTATTACGGTACGCAGGATCGACCGACAGCAGGGCGCGCTTCATCTCATTTACCGCCTCGCCCTTTGGATTGGACGAATTAATAATGTAATTCAATGCAGCGTGTATAAATCCCTTACGAAAATAGAGGTAATTAACCTCGTCCCTGTATCTTTCATACAGACCGCGCTTCTTATACTCCTCAACAAGCATAAGGCAAACTGTGATTTTATCATGGTACTTTGTATCATTTCTATTGGTAGTTATAGTTTCGGCATGTATAAAATAGTTATAAAAAGGCTTATATACGCAACATACTGTATTAATATAAGGAACGGTAAGCGCTGCTACATAAATGTCCTCATACCATAGATTTTCTGGAAACCGTATATCGTTATCGGCAAATATATCACGGCGGAAGATATATTTAGGCAGAAATGTCGTATGAAAGGCTATAATCTGCTTCCTTTCCTGTTCATTGATCGTACCTGTTGGGAAATAATGCGTGGAATTATCGGGAAATATCTTACCGGACTCAGTAACCTTCCGGTAAAGGCAATAACATGCGTCACTGTTGTACTTAATTGTCTGGGAATACATCGCCTCGTACATATCCGGCTCCACCCAGTCGTCGGAATCACAAAAGGCAATGTAATAACCCCGCGCAACTTTAATCGCCATATTCCGAGCACCCCCGGGCTTCAAATTGACATCGGTATGCATAACCCGAATCTTCTCGGGATTACGGGCGGCATACTCATTCATGATACTGAAAGTCCTGTCGGTCGATGCGTCGTCGACAAGTATAATCTCAATATCCTCCAATGTCTGGCTAATAAGCGAATCTATACACCGAGGCAATGTACTTTCCTCGTTAAAAGCGCAAACTATAACTGTTATACCCGGAACATTCATCTTATTATCTTATTGAAAACCTCCTACTTAGAAAGTTTAATATCCTTTTTGAAAGTATTTTCCCCAACATATAGTACACCGTTTCGTAACGTATATTCCTCTTTCGCAACTTATCCAAGCGGCGGTGCACCGAATTGGCAACCTCCCTGGAAAAGCCGTTCATCAACAGCGCATCGCGGGATTCTAACAGCGAATCAATATCGCGAACCGACGAAACTCCTCCTTTGCGGAAGTTACTAAGCGCCATATCTATATAATGAAATTTTACACCTGCCAGAAAGCAACGCAAAGCAAAGTCAAAGTCGGCGGCAAGTTTCAAATCGGTAGAGTATAACCCCTGATTATCATAGACTTTCCGCCGGACAAAAAAGGTGGGGTGGAAAAGCGACATGCCTTCCGTCAAACATGCAGGGTCTTCTACAGGTTTCTTGGTCTTAAAGAACGATCCGTCGGGGTTTAACATGTTAATATTGCCATGGAAAATCCCCGCCGCAGGGTCATCATTGTATGCCCGGACTACGTTCTCCACAGCGCCGGATTCGTAATAGTCACTGGCATTGATTATCCCAATTAATTCCCCCCTGCATAAGCGAATACCCTTGTTCATCGCATCATAAATTCCCATGTCCGGCTCACTGACAAATATGTTAACCTTCAACCCCTGATCCTTAATCATCCTGACAGTCTCATCCGTAGATCCTCCGTCAATGATGATGTATTCTATATTACAATAACTCTGGGCAAACACACTGCGCATGGTCTGCTCTATATATTTCCCAGCGTTGTAAGTAACGGTAACTATGGATACAAGAGGTTCGGAGGTCATATCGTACGCCTTTTCATATAATACAGTGCAAAATTAAATAAAAAACACATGGTTTCCAAAGATTTGAGATGAAAAGCATGGCAAATACATGAACTTACTGAGATATTTATGAATTTGTCATATAAACATTTGATAAGAAAAGTGTATTATTCAAAATTTTTTTTTACCTTTGCAGCCCTAAATTTAAATTATATGAACAACCTTCTTATTGAAAAACTGGGTAAATACGACGTCCCACAAAAAACTATGGCGATGGGTATCTATCCTTATTTCAGAGCGATAGAAAGCGATCAGGATACGGAAGTTACTATTAACGGAAAGAAAGTCCTGATGTTCGGATCTAATTCTTATCTTGGGTTGACAAACCACCCAAAAGTGAAAGAAGCATCTATCGAGGCAACCCGCAAGTACGGTACAGGTATGGCAGGAAGCCGCCTGTTGAACGGAACGCTTGATATACATCTTGAACTTGAAAAGAAACTGGCACAATTCATGGGTAAAGATGACGCAATCATATATTCTACCGGCTTTCAGGTAAATCTTGGCGTTGTTTCCTGCGTTACAGGACGCGAAGACTATATTCTTTGGGACGAACGCGACCACGCCTCCATAATAGAAGGACACCGCCTTTCGTTTGCAGAAAAACTAAAGTTCCGTCACAATGACATGGATTCTCTCGAAAAACAATTACAGAAATGTAATCCCGATAAAATCAAACTAATCGTGGTTGACGGCGTATTCAGTATGGAAGGAGATATTGCAAACATACCGGAAATTGTCCGCCTGGCAAAACAATACAACGCCGCCGTGATGGTCGATGAAGCACATGGACTTGGAGTACTCGGTAAGCAGGGGCGAGGCACCTGCGATCACTATGGACTCCTGCCGGACATAGATTTAATAATGGGAACATTTAGTAAATCACTTGCCTCAATAGGTGGATTCATCGCCGCCTCAGATTCTATTATCAATTACCTGCGGCATAACTCCCGGTCATACCTTTTCTCCGCAAGCAGTACTCCCGGCGCTACGGCAGCGGCAAGTGCAGCCTTTGATATAATGGTCAACGAACCGGAACGTATTGAAAACCTCTGGAAACTGACCAATTACGCCCTGAAAGGATTCCGTGAAATGGGATGCGAAATAGGAAACACTTCCACGCCGGTTATCCCAATCTATATCCGCGACAACAACAAAACTTTCGCCCTGACCCGCGATCTCTTTGATGAAGGAGTATTTGTCAATCCGGTGGTTGCACCGGCAGTTTCCAACAATGACACCCTGATTCGTTTCACGCTAATGGCTACCCACACATTCAAACAGTTAGACATAGCGATGGAGAAGATGGAGAAAGCGCTTAAGAAGATCGGGGAGTTAAACAGATAGTTTTCAGTCCAGGCTAAGACCAAACTCTCTCACTAAATTCTCCAGTTCCGGATTCTTTTCCGCCATATACCGGAACTTATCTTTACTGGTGAACAGGTTGTTCCCTGCATCCTCTTCACGGATTCTCAGAGAGATGGATATTTCGTTATTCTTCAAGGAAGCAATAAGGAAAGTTTTAAGGTCGCCAAGTTTACTTTTGAAAACCTCCTCCTGTTTAGGGTTACACACTTCTATTTCAATAGCACACCCGTCCACGATCGAGGGAGTGACATATTGCATCGTATTCTTTAAGTAGGCATCGGTTGAGGCTGTGGTAAATTCACGCCAAGCCTTCATCAATTCATCCTTAGAAAATGATTGGTTTTGGGCGGGAGCAGTATCGGTCACTGTTTCACGCTCTACTTCCCCGGTAGGTTGTTCCGGTGTTTCATTAATCCTCACCGTACCGAACTTTTTACCAGCCTGCGGAGCGGGAGGCGTCTCTGTTTTTGTTTGGGTGGGAGGTGTTTTTTGTTCCTCCGTTCTCAGGAATGGCTCAATGACTGTTTTTTTTTTATCCTCGCCCTCGTTTGACGGGGAATTAATCTGGCAGAGTTTGATGAGTAGCAGTTCGAGAGCGAACCGTTTGTTTTTGTTCAGTTGGTAAGATAGTTCGGTTTCGTTGGTCATTTCCAGTGTTTTAAGCAGGAAATACGGTTTACAGAGTTTGGATAGTGCGAGATACTTTTCCCTTACCGCCTTTCCCGATTCAAAGAGTACGATTGTCTGCGGGTCTTGGCATATCAACAGGTCGCGGAAGAAGAGTGTCAGTCCGGCGAGGATATGATGACCGTCGAAACCTTTTCCCAGTATCTCGTTAAGCAGCAACACGGCGGCAGATATGTCACAGTTGAGCATGTTTTCCGTCAGCCGGAAATAGTAATCATAGTCCAGCACGTTCAGGTTTTCGATAACAGTTTTGTAGGTAACATTTCCCTGCGAAAAGCTCACCACCTGGTCGAATACGGAAAGGGCGTCACGCATACCTCCGTCTGCTTTTTGGGCGATAACGTTAAGTGCTTCCGGCTCATACTTCACGTTTTCCTTACCGGCGACATATGCAAGGTGTTCGGCAATATCGTTGACTTTGATACGCGAGAAATCGTAAATCTGGCAACGCGACAGGATTGTAGGAATTATCTTATGCTTTTCGGTTGTTGCGAGAATGAATATTGCGTGTCTTGGCGGCTCCTCGAGAGTTTTCAGGAAGGCGTTAAAAGCTTGTTGCGAGAGCATATGAACCTCATCAATGATGTACACCTTATATTTTCCAAGTTGTGGAGGAATCCTCACCTGTTCGGTAAGGGAACGAATATCGTTCACAGAATTATTTGACGCAGCGTCAAGTTCATGTATATTCAGAGATCGGTTTTCGTTGAACGACATACAGGACTCACATTCATTGCAGGCTTCACCTTCCGCCGTATGGGAGAAACAGTTGATGGTTTTGGCAAAGATCCTGGCACAGGTTGTTTTCCCAACGCCACGCGGACCGCAGAACAGGTAAGCGTGAGCGAGTTTATTGTTAATGATGGCGTTTTTAAGGGTCGTGGTAAGTGACTTTTGACCGATAACAGACTGAAATGTCGATGGTCTGTATTTACGCGCCGAAACTATATAGTTATCCATATTTATGATATATAAAGGATGCAAAGGTAATACTTTTTAATGGAAAATGTAGGAAGCTAATAGTTAAGAACGTCTTTGTTGCAACTATGTATAAAAAGAGTTACAGCCTTATCTTTGTAATTGCAAACCAATATATATAGAAATTGATTACTTCGACTACGACAAAGTCTATCATCATAAAATATTGTAGCAAGGTACGATATTTAATGGAAATATGAAACAGTTACAAAATGAATTTACTCAGAAATTAATGCGATTTCCATGCTTTTTTTACCGATATATTTTGTTCTTATATTTATTTAATGTATTTTTGTGCCGTTAAATTTAAATAATTTGTTTGCAATATGAAAAAAGAATCTGTATTAAAAAGTTACGAACTGGCTAAAGAACAATACGCCGCGCTCGGTGTTGATGTTGATTCTGCCTTGAAAAAGTTACAGGAAATATCTATCTCCGTGCAATGCTGGCAAGCTGACGATGTATCCGGTTTTGAAAACCTCGGCAACCTTGGTGGCGGCGGTATTCAAGCTACAGGGAATTACCCCGGTAAAGCACGGAACATTGCCGAACTGCGGTCAGACATCGAAAAAGTACTGTCCCTTGTCGCAGGTAAACATCGCCTTAGCCTGCACGCCATCTATGGCGATTTCAACGGTAAAGTCGTCGATCGAGACGAAGTGGAGCCTTCCCATTTTAAAACGTGGATCGAATGGGCTAACGCTAACGGGATCAAACTTGACTTCAATTCAACCTCTTTCGGACACCCGAAAAGCGGCGATCTGACTCTCGCTAATCCTAATCCTAATATCCGCAACTTCTGGATAGAACACACGAAACGTTGCCGTGCTATCGCCGAAGAAATGGGTAAGGATCAGGAAAATCCCTGCATCATGAACCTTTGGGTCCATGATGGCTCGAAGGATATTACCGTCAACCGATACAAATATCGCCAGATCCTCGAACAATCCCTTGACGAAATTTTCCAAACCGAATACCGGAACATGAAGGATTGTATTGAAGCTAAACTTTTCGGTATCGCCCTCGAAAGCTATACAGTCGGATCCTACGATTTTTACCTCGGCTACGGAGCAAAGAAAAAGAAGATAGTAACGCTTGATACCGGACATTTCCATCTTACTGAAAGTATCCCCGATAAAATATCGTCGCTCCTGCTCTTTACTCCTGAAATAATGCTTCACGTTAGTCGCCCAATCCGTTGGGATTCCGATCACGTGGTAATCCTGAACGATGACATCGCTGACCTCGCTAAGGAAATTATCCGTGCAGACGCCCTGAAACGTACTAATATAGGTCTCGATTTCTTCGACGCTTCTATTAACCGTATCGGTGCCTATGCTATCGGTATCAGGTCAACGCAGAAGGCACTCCTACAAGCTCTCCTCGAGCCGATTAAACAACTGCGCGATTATGAGGCTAACGGTCAATATTTCGAACGCCTCGCCCTCCTCGAAGAAGCAAAAACATTGCCATGGAATGCCGTCTGGAACTATTTCTTACTCAAAAATGACCTGCCTGTAGGTGAAGCATACATAGAAGAGATTCGGAACTATGAGAAAGAAGTAACCGCAAAGAGAAAGTAATATGGAAATTCTGATAGGTCTTCTAATTATCGCAGTAGGAAGTATAGGACAAGCAAGTTCCTATGTCCCGATAAAAAAAGTGAAGCAGTGGTCGTGGGAATCTTTCTGGCTTGTTCAAGGTATCTTCGCTTGGTTATTATTTCCTTTTGCCGGCGCATTGCTGGCTGTCCCCGAGAGTTTGAATATCTTTGAGGTGTTAACTATTAGTGGTGTAACGTCCTGGAAAGCAACCGGCTTTGGGGTACTTTGGGGTATTGGTGGCTTGACATTTGGTCTGAGCATGCGCTATCTTGGCGTTTCCCTCGGACAATCACTCGCACTTGGCACGTGTTCTGCTTTCGGTACCCTCATTCCTGCTATTCTGAAAGGTACGGAACTATTTCGGGGAGAAGGATTGATATTGCTTATTGGCGTCGCTATCGCTATCGCAGGTATTGCAGTGATTGGTTACGCCGGAGCCCTTAGATCAAGCAATATGAGTGAAGAAGAAAAACGGAAAGCAGTACAGGATTTCGCTCTCAAAAAAGGTTTGATTATCGCTATCCTGGCTGGTGTGATGAGCGCCTGTTTCGCTCTGGGACTTGATGCCGGTGGGGCAATCAAAGAGTCGCTAATAGAGAAGGGAGTTCCTGTTTTGTTTGCAGGTTTGCCTTCGGTATTGCTTGTAACGATCGGTGGATTTATCACGAATGCAAGTTATTGTATTCAGCAGAATATCGTAAACAAAACATTTAAGGATTACGCCTCGGTTTCGGGAGGGATATTCATCAATAATCTGCTGTTTTGCGCATTAGCAGGTCTGCTGTGGTATTCGCAATTTTTCGGATTGGAGTTGGGGAAGAGTTTTCTGACCAACAGTACGATATTGCTTGCCTTTTCGTGGTGTATACTTATGTCATTGAACGTACTGTTCAGTAATGTCTGGGGAATAATCTTGAAGGAGTGGAAAGGAGCGGGACAAAAGACTGTTATAGTATTGACTGTCGGTCTCTTACTGCTTGTTTTCTCAATAGTTTTTCCACAACTTATGAAATAATTTTCGGAAAAACGTGAAAAATATTTGGCTGTTTCAATGAAAAAGTGTAATTTTGCGCCGGATTTACGGAACAAGCAGGTCCCATAGCTCAGTTGGTTAGAGCACCTGACTCATAATCAGGGAGTCCTTGGTTCAAGCCCAAGTGGGACCAC
>JAISYU010000028.1 GCA_031269685.1 Dysgonamonadaceae bacterium
CGTCGTTGCCCGCAGAAATATATCGGGATACAATGCCGAATTTCTCAATGCAGCGCTGGTGATTACTTCTACGATTACGATTGTGGCTTATATAATGTATTCGGTTTCGGAAGATGTGACTGCGCGGTTCGGGAGCGATTACGTCTATACGTCGTCTGTTTTCGTGATACTCGGTATCCTACGCTACCTGCAACTCGTATTCGTGTCCGGTAAAGGTGGCAATCCTGCCAAAATATGCTGGGAAGATCGGTTTATACAACTTTGTATCGCCGGATGGCTCGCCTTGTTCTTTATAATCCTCTATCTATAATTGCTTATGAATACGGAAAGAATAAAATCCATAGATGTCTTGTTGCTTGCAGGATTAGTATCAATAGCGCTTATGGTATGTATGTCGTCGCCCTTGAATCCTCTTTCCGGTAAAGCGCCTGGAGGTGATTCGAGCACGTTTATGACGGTTGCCGGAGGCTTGTTGCATGGGAAAATACCGTATGTCGACTTTTTCGAAAACAAGGGACCGTTAATCTTTATCATCGACTGGTTTGGGTTATTGATCGGCGGTTTCACGGGCGTGTGGTTAACGGAGTTTGTGCTGATGTTTATTTCCGTCCTGTTTGCTTTCAAGACTGCGCGACTGTTTGCCGGCAGGGCGCCTTCGTTCGTTTCTACCGGCTTGGCTTTCCTTATCCTGACCCGCTTTTTCGAAGGAGGAAACTTGACGGAAGAGTATGCGTTACCGTTTATATTCATTGCGCTTTACAAATTCACCGCTTATTATTTTAATGCAGGAAAGGATGCCCATTCCAACAAGTTTATTACTATCGGCGCCTGCCTGGGCGCAACGCTGATGCTGAGACCAAATATGTTTTCGCTGTGGAACGGCTTCCTCTTTGTCCTCTTCGTCGGGGAAGTCTGGAGAAAAGAATACCGCACGCTCTTCAAAGAGATAATGTATCTTGCCGCAGGTGTGGCGGTAGCACTTGCGCCGGTGTTTGCTTACCTTGTGATAACCTCATCGCTTGATGAATGTATAGAGCAGTATATATTGTATAACTTTCTTTATACTGCAGCCGGAGAGGGTGTTCCCTGCTTGAATGTGCCGTCGCTGGCTTTAAGTATGCTTCATGCGGTAAACAACGCCGTGTTTCCTCTTATCATCTCTGTTATATGGTTGCTGATAGAAGACCGGCGTAAACCGAGATACGGCTATTTTGCCGGCTATGCGCTCTCGCTGCTTATTTCATTCCTGCTACTGTCGCTCTCAAGGCGTGGATTTGCACATTATAACATGGTTCTTGTTCCTTTCTATGTTCCGGCTTTTGCATATGGTGCAGATAAGTTTTTCGGCATGTTTAGATTTTTTAAACACAGGGCTACGCAGTTGTTGATACCGACATTACTTGTCTTACTGTTTTTCAATCGTCAGGTTTCGGGAACGATGCGGGGTATTTATGCTTTGACAAAGTCCGAAACCAAAAAAGAATGTGCGACATTCGGGCAGGAAATTGACAGGCATACCTGTAAGAACAGTACGATTTCCGTTCTTGGCTACAGTTGCTGGGTTTATTTATATACGCAATGTCAACCGGCTTCAAAATACATTTACCAATACCCTGTCGAGATAAGCGAGAGCAGGCGGGACGAGTTTATTTCCGACATCAGCAACAGACATCCGGATATTATTGTCGTGCCGTTGACGAACGGTGTATGTGACGGAAAATACTGGCACAAGGCGTATTCGCAGGTATTTTCTTTCATTGAGGAATCTTACGAAGAACTGTTCACGGCAAATGGGTACGTTGTGTTCAAACATCAATAACAGACAATATTTTGACCTGTAAGCCGTAAAACATTACCTGAAATCAACAGGCGTTGCGTAAGACAAACATATTAATTTCCGGCCACTATGAGCCTTTTTATAAGAAAAATATGCGAGGATAGTGCTTTATTGGAAAATTATTCTTACCTTTGCACCTCGTCTTATGCGAGCCCGGATGGCGGAATCGGTAGACGCGCTGGTCTCAAACACCAGTGGATTCATTTCCATGCCGGTTCGATCCCGGCTCCGGGTACTGAGTTAAAAAGTCTGAGTTTATTCAGGCTTTTTTTCTATGTGTATACTGTCCTGTTATGAGTATACGTACAAGAATATCCCCCCTTACTTTTAGTTTAAGACAAAGGTATTATAAAAAATCTTTTGGGAAAACTTTTCTGCTTCATTAGATTTTTATTTAGTTAATAATCAATAGTTTTTATTTTTTTGTGGAAAACTTTTTGGGAATTACCTATTTGGAAATGGGATATTATTATTAACTTTGGGGTCTTAAATAAACAAAAGAACTTATTATATATATGTATATGAACAAGAAAAGTTATTCATTTGAAGAGTCGTATGCCGCATCGCTTAATTATTTCAAGGGTGACGAGCTTGCTGCTAAGGTTTTTGTAAATAAATATGCATTGAAGGATGCGTTTGGTAATATTTTCGAGAGGACGCCAGAGGATATGCACCGTCGTTTGACGGCTGAGATTTTTCGCATAGAGAATTGCTACCCTAATCCGATGAGTGAAGGGCTGTTGTACAGTCTTTTCGACCATTTCCGGTATATTGTTCCACAGGGGAGTCCGATGACGGGTATAGGGAATCCTTATCAGATTGCGTCGCTTTCCAATTGCTTTGTTATTGGACTTGATGGCGACTCTGATTCTTACGGCGCTATAATACGGATAGACGAAGAGCAGGTACAGTTAATGAAGCGTCGAGGTGGGGTAGGTCATGATTTATCACACATCAGGCCTAAGGGTTCTCCGGTAAAGAATTCGGCATTGACTTCGACCGGTTTGGTACCGTTTATGGAGCGTTATTCGAATTCGACCCGTGAAGTTGCACAGGACGGTCGCAGGGGGGCATTGATGTTAAGTGTTTCCGTTAAGCACCCTGACGCTGAGTCATTTATTGATGCGAAAATGTTAGAGGGCAAAGTAACTGGGGCAAATGTCTCTGTCAAGATCGGTGATGATTTTATGGAATCGGTAATTGGCAATAAACTTTTCCGGCAACAGTATCCTGTTGACTCATCTACCCCTGTTTATACGAAAGATATCGACGCTGGTTTGTTATGGAAGAAAATCATACACAACGCCTGGAAATCGGCTGAGCCAGGTGTTTTATTTTGGGACACAATACTGAAAGAGTCTTTGCCGGATTGCTATTCTGATTTGGGGTTTCGCACTGTTTCTACCAACCCTTGCGGGGAGATACCGCTTTGTCCTTATGACAGTTGCCGGCTGCTCGCTATAAACCTTTACTCATACGTTAAGAATCCTTTCACTCCTCAAGCGGAATTTGATTTTGAGATGTTCAGTCAGCATGTTACCTATGCGCAGCGGATTATGGACGATATTATTGACCTTGAGATGGAAAAGATTGACACTATACTTAAAAAGATAGAGAGCGACCCTGAATCTGAGGATGTTAAGCATGCAGAGAAAATGCTTTGGCAGAAAATCCAACACAAGACTTTGTCAGGGCGTCGGACAGGTGTCGGCATCACTGCGGAAGGCGACATGCTGGCTGCTTTAGGTTTCAGATATGGCACGGACGAGGCGGCTTCTTTTTCCGAGACTGTGCATAAGACGTTGGCGCTTACCGCGTACCGTTCTTCTGTTACGTTAGCCAAAGAGCGTGGTGCGTTTGAGATTTTCGATTTTAAGAGGGAAGAAAATAACCCGTTTATTTTGCGTTTGAAAGATGCCGATCCCGGCTTGGTTGAGGAGATGAGCAAGTTTGGTCGCCGCAATATTGCTTGCCTTACTATCGCCCCGACGGGCACAACGTCGCTTATGACTCAGACTACGTCGGGCATTGAGCCGGTTTTCCTGCCTGTTTACAAGCGCCGTCGGAAAGTAAATCCTAACGATACCTCTGTCAAGGTCGATTTTGTCGACGAAGTTGGCGATTCGTGGGAGGAGTATATCGTTTTCCACCATAAGTTTGTCAACTGGATGGAGGCTAATAAATACCCTGCCGCGAAGCGTTACAGTAATGACGAAATCAATGACTTGATAAAGAAATCGCCTTATTACGGTGCGACATCGAATGACGTTGACTGGTTACAGAAAGTCCGTATGCAGGGCAGGATTCAGAAATGGGTTGACCATTCGATCAGCGTTACGATAAATCTTCCGTCCGATGTTGACGAGGATCTTGTCAACCGGTTATATATTGAGGCATGGAAGGCGGGCTGCAAAGGTTGTACGGTTTACCGTGACGGTTCACGGAGCGGTGTTTTGGTCTCTGCCGAAAATGAAAAGAAGAAGGGGAAAGACTGTCTTGAGCCTCCGGTTATTGTTAATAGGCGTCCGCGCGAATTGGACGCAGATGTGGTTAAGTTTCAGAATAATAAGGAAAAGTGGATCGCCTTTGTCGGACTTCTTAACGACCGTCCTTATGAGATTTTCACAGGTCTCAATGACGAGGAGGAAGGTATCTTTGTTCCTAAGAATGTAACGAAGGGGACTATCATCAAAAGCGCTGACGATCACGGTAATAAGCGTTATGATTTCCAATACCGCAATACTCGTGGCTATAAGACGACGATCGAGGGTCTATCGGAGAAATTCGATCCTGAATACTGGAATTACGCTAAACTTATTTCGGGAGTCCTTCGCTACGGTATGCCGATCGAGCAGGTAATCAAGTTAATAGAAGGTCTTGAACTCAACGACGAAACCATTAATACCTGGAAAAGCGGCGTAGAGCGGGCTCTTAAAAAATACATTGCCGACGGCGTTGAGGCTCGCGGTCAAAAGTGTCCGGCTTGTGGTCAGGAATCACTTGTTTACCAGGAAGGTTGTTTGACATGTAAGAATTGCGGTAACTCAAAGTGCGGATAATTATTGATTTTCCCCTAAAACTTTTTCGGTGCACCCGGAAAGTTTTTCGGTGCACCCGGAAAGTTTTTCGGTACACCCGGAAGGTTTTTCGGTGCACCCGGAAAGTTTTTCGGTGCACCCGGAAGGTTTTTCGGTGCACCCGGAAGGTTTTTCGGTACACCCGGAAAGTTTTTCGGTACACCCGGAAGGTTTTTCGGTGCACCCGGAAGGTTTTTCGGTACACCGAAAAACTTTTTCGGTGAATCCAGAAAGATTTTTTGTACACCCCAAAATTAAGTCAAAAGTCGCAAAATTTTTTAAAAACTTTAATATATAAAAATATGGCGCACAAGGATTACATTCCTGGTGAGGTGTGTGGCGGAGTAAAGTCGGAATACCCGTCCGGTAGCCGTAAAAACATAGTATTGTGATGCAGTAAAGAAAAAATGCGTACCTTTGCAGAAAATTATTTGTAAGAATTATTAAATCAATAAGAAGATGAAGAAATATGTATATTTCGTTTTCACTTGCATAACTGCAATTTTTCTCGTGTCATGTAACAAAGATGAGGTAGATAATGCGTGGAAAGACGCCAACCGGAAGTATTACGAACAGATAACACAAAACCCTGAGTACGAAGAAGTACAGACAGTAACCGGACCAACCGGCGTGTATCATAAACGGCTTGAAGGCGATAATGTTAGCGTAGAAGGATATCCGCTACAGACAAGTAACGTGAAAGTCCTATATTCCGGCAAATACTACAACGGGGAAGTGTTCGACGCCGGCTCCGGTAAGACGCCGACCGAATTTAACCTCAGCGGTAATAATACCATAAGAGGATTCTCCTTTGCCCTGCAACAAATGTGCGTAGGGAATCACTGGGAGATTGTAATACCCTATTACTTAGGGTACGGCGAAACGGGATTAGTCAGTAATTATACGACATTAATCCCCGGATATACAACCCTGGTCTTTGACGTGAAATTAGTCGAGATTATCAAATATCCTTGAATAAAATCACTACTGTCCGTCTCCTGATACAGAACCCTCGGCGAATTTTCCGAGACAATTATGTAACATATTAAGGAAATGAAAACCATTTATATCATTATGCTAACAGCATCAATATTAACAGCATGTAATAACAATGTAAGTAAATCCGGCACAGAGACGATTACATGCAAATACCAACCGAAGATCGAAGGAGGAAAACTCTCCGCAGAAGTGATGCACCAACTCGGACAGGTTAGCGATCCGCAGGTTTCACCAGACGGAAACACTGTGCTTTATGGCGTTACATATACCAGCATTGAACTCAATAAGCGTAATCGTGAACTGTTCACAGTCGCCATCGACGGCAGTAATCGTCGGCAAATTACACATTCACCAAACAGCGAAAGTAATGCCATATGGCTCGATGGCGGGAATAAAATAGCCTTCCTGTACGACGGTCAGATATGGACAATGAACCCCGACGGCGCCGATCGAAAGCAAATAAGTAAATACCAAAACGGCATAGAAGGCTTTAAGTTTTCGCCCGATGACAAGAAAGTGATGTTTGTGAGCCGCGTGAAAATAAAGAACACCGCATCCGAACAATACCCAGACCTCGACAAAACAACAGGACGAATCATAGACAACCTTATGTACAAACACTGGGACGAATGGACAACATCCGTTCCGCATCCCTTTATTGCATGTTTCAACGGTAAAGGAATAACAAATATTTATGACATCCTTGAAGGTGAGCCTTACGAGTCGCCACTCAATCCCTTCGGCGGCGTGGAACAGCTCGACTGGTCGCCCGACAGCAAGACTATCGCTTACACATGCCGTAAGAAAACCGGCAAGGCTTATACAATGTCCACAAATTCCGATATATTCCTGTACAACCTTGAAACCAAAGAAGTAAAGAACCTGACGGAAGACAATGGCGGATACGACACAAATCCCCGTTTTTCACCCGACGGAAAATACATTGCATGGCTAAGTATGGAGCGTGACGGATATGAATCGGACAAGAACCGCCTAATGATAAGCGAGATTGCAACCGGCAATGTTGATTACATAACTGAGGACCTTGACTGCGATGTAGATAATTTCTGCTTGGCAGGAAACACAGGCGATATACTCTTTACTGCCTGCGTTAAAGGCACTACGCAGATCTTCCTCGCATCAGGCAAAGCAAAAGGAAATACACCGAAAGACCGGTCGATTGTACAACTTACCGGCGGTCAGCATGATTATGCATCGGTAGCCTTTACAGACAGTTGCCTGATTGCGCTTCGTCATTCCATGTCATCACCAAATGAGATCTTCAGGTTAGACCCGCAATGTATTCTTGAACCGGTAAACATTTCCAACGAAAACAATGACATCCTCTCGCAAATCACTATGGGCAAAGTTGAAGAGCACTTGATTACAACCGTTGACGGAAAACAGATGCTCACCCGGGTAATATACCCGCCCAACTTCGATCCTGCAAAGAAATATCCCGCACTACTCTTTTGCCAGGGAGGTCCGCAAAGCGCAGTCAGCCAGTTTTGGTCAACACGATGGAACTTCCAGGTCATGGCGGCTCACGATTATATAGTTGTAGCACCTAACCGAAGGGGCGTTCCTGGTTTCGGTACGGCGTGGAAGGAACAGATAAGCGGTGACTATGGAGGATTGAACATGCTTGATTACCTGACCGCAATTGATGCACTGGCGAAAGAGCCTTACGTTGACGAAGCGCGTCTTGGATGCACCGGTCCAAGTTACGGAGGCTTTTCGGTATATTGGCTGGCGGGGCATCATGACCGGCGTTTCAAGGCATTCTGGGCGCACGCCGGAATATTCAACACAGAATCACAGTACCTTGAGACTGAGGAAATGTGGTTCGCTAACTGGGATTTAGGAGGTCCATTCTGGGATAAAAGCAATAAGACGGCGCAGAAAAGCTTTGCAGATTCACCGCACCGTTTCGTCGATAAGTGGGATACACCGATCGCCATAAGCCACGGTGAACTCGACTTCCGTATCCTTGCTTCACAGGGAATGATGGCTTTTAACGCCGCCCAACTGCGTGATATACCTTCGCGGATGCTTATCTATCCCGACGAAAACCACTGGATACTGAAGCCACAGAATGCGGTACTGTTCCAGAGGGAGTTTTTCCGATGGTTTGACAAGTGGCTAAAATGACGGAACGCAAACTCACCGACTGGTTACCGACGACCAATAAAGAAGTCGAATCCCGTGGATGGGATTATCTTGATGTAATCCTTTTTACGGGCGATGCTTATGTTGATCATCCCTCGTTCGGCGCAGCGGTTATCGGTCGCTGGCTTGAGCATTTAGGGTTGCGCGTGGCGATAGTGCCTCAACCTAACTGGCGTGACGATCTGCGTGATTTCAGGAAACTCGGTAAGCCGCGGCTGTTTTTTGCGGTATCGGCAGGAGCAATGGATTCTATGGTCAACAAGTACACGGCAGCCAAGCGCTTGCGTTCGGAAGACGCATACACGCCTGACGCCCGCATCGACCTCCGCCCCGAATATCCAACCGTAGTCTATTCTTCCATCCTGAAACAACTCTTCCCGGACATACCCGTCATCGCAGGCGGCATCGAAGCCTCCATGCGGCGGCTGGCACATTACGACTACTGGCAGGACAAGCTGTTACCATCAATCGCCGTCACATCCAAAGCCGACATCCTGGTTTACGGTTGCGGGGAGAAACCGATAGCGGAAATAGTACAAAGACTTCAAGGCGGAGCAAAGGCGGAGGATTTGGGCGATATTCCGCAGACAGTCGTTGTCCGTAAACACTATACGGTAAACGAAGGAGACATCCTGCTTAACCCATACGAAGAGTGCCTGAAGAACAAGGCTTCCCAGGCGATGAACTTCAAGCATATAGAAGAAGCGTCCAACCGTATCAATGCAGACCGTCTAATCCAGGAAACAGGAAACGCTTACGTCCTCGTCAATCCGCCCTTCCCACCGATGACGACCGAAGAGCTCGACGCCACCTGCGACTTGCCCTACATTCGCCTGCCTCACCCGCGCTATCGGGAGAAGCGTATCCCCGCCTATGACATGATCCGCCATTCGGTTACGCTACACCGCGGATGCTTCGGCGGTTGCGCCTTCTGCACCATCTCCGCCCATCAGGGGAAATTCGTAGTATCCCGTTCCAAAGAGTCGATACTTAAAGAAGTCCACGCCGTAACGGAAATGCCGGACTTTAAGGGATACATCAGCGACCTTGGCGGACCGTCGGCGAACATGTACGGCATGAAGGGCAAAGACCGGTCACTTTGTGAAAAGTGCCGCAAGCCCTCCTGTATCTTCCCCTTTGCATGCCGCAACCTGAATGTCGATCATCGTCCGCTGCTTGAGGTATATCGTGCGGTGGACAGGATAAAGGGTGTCCTTAAATCATTTGTCGGCAGCGGCGTACGCTATGACCTGCTTGTCGGCAGATACGGCGATGAGGCGCTCAACAGGGCAGCGGAAGACTATACCCGCGAACTGATTACCCGTCACGTATCAGGCAGATTGAAGGTAGCGCCCGAACATTCCGCGCCGGCAACCCTGAATTGCATGCGCAAGCCCGGGTTCGACGCATATTACCGTTTCAAGAGGATATTCGACGCGATAAACTTGAAGCATCGCTTAAACCAGCAGCTTGTGCCGTACTTTATCAGTTCACACCCTGCATGTACCGAATCCGACATGGCGGATCTTGCCGTCATCACAAAAGCATTGCATTTCCGTCCCGAACAGGTACAGGACTTCACCCCTACCCCGATGACGCTTTCCACAGAGATTTTTTACACGGGTATTGACCCTTACACACTCAAGAAAGTCTATACGGCGCGGACCGCGGACGAAAAGCAACGCCAGCGCCAGTACTTCTTCTGGTACGACAGGAAATACAAGGAGGCTATAATCAAGTCTCTCCATCGTTTGAGGAGGGGTGATCTGGTACGGAAACTGTTCGGAGTTAAGAACTAAGATTGAAAGTGCCGAAGTGCAGGGACAATGCACGCCGATATTCAACGACAATGAAAGCCTGCTTTCAGCGACACGGAAAGCCAACATTCAATGACATTGGATGCCAAGGCTCTGTGACTCTGCACGTTGGGATACGCCAACAATGTACGCCGGCACTCGACGACAATGTATGCAGGCTTACAATGACAATGTATGCAGGCTTACAACGACAATGTATGCAGGCTTACAATGACAATGTATGCCGGCTTACAACGACAATGTATGCAGGCTTACAATGACAATGTATGCTGGCTTACAACGACAATGTATGCTGGCTTACAATGACAATGTATGCTGGCTTACAATGACAATGTATGCAGGGGTGCATTACAGGTGTGTGTAATTTACATTAATCACTAACCGGAGACCACTAATCTTTTCCTGTGCTTGAAGTAGAAGTATATCAACCCTTTGAAGTGAAGGTAGGACATGCGGGAGATTATTTTCCTGCGGGAAATGCGGTTGTACTTATGGATGATATGGAACCGGGGCAGGCAAATGATCTTATATCCCTCATGGCGAATCCTCAGACAGAAGTCGGCGTCTTCCGGTCCGTAGAATATGATGTCGTCAAGGTAGCCCACGGTATCAAGTATGGAACGGCGGAACATCTGGCATGCCCCTATGACGTATTCGGCTTCAAACGGTTCGCCGGCAGACATTTCGCGGTGGTAAAACTGTGCCTCGTTCCGTCTGTTGACCGCCTCGTGAAAGCGTTTCAATAAACTTGTCCTGCCCGTCAACTCCGATAGTATGTTATTTATTTTGTGTGATAAATTCGGCATCCGGCGGCAACTGTCCTGAGTTTCCCCTGTCTCGGATTGCAGGCGGCAAGAACACAGCCCGCAACGAGGATCGGCATCCAGACAGGCTATCATGCCGTCCACCGCCTGCCGGTTTACTGTCGTATCGACGTCCAGTATCCATATCAGATCGCCGGTAGATGCTTCCAGTCCAATGTTACGCGCAAAGGCAACGCCGTTGTTTCTCCTTAGATGGATGACTGTAATCTTTTTACCGTAGGATTGTAATATTGCCCTCGTATTATCGGTAGAGCCGTTGTCGATGACAGTTATTTCTGCAGACAGGTGTCCGGTTGAGGCGAGAACCGAATCTAAGCACGGCGCAATGTCCTGTTGCGAATTCCATGTGATTATAACTACCGATAACCTTTCCATATATCCCTATCTGTGGTATATCTTACGTCGTAGGGCTTTCAGCGCCGCCTTGAAGTCGGTGAATGATCCGAACCGGAAGATATTTTGGATGATAAATGATGGTCTGAGGAAGAATGATATATTGTTGCGAAAGAGCAGTTTTTCCATCTCTTTGCCGGACATTGAAGGATAATTGAGTATTGAATGATGCTGCACGTCGGTTGGTGTATAGTCGCCTCCGGCTATCCAGCCGTTTTCCCGTGCAAGTTCATAAAATTCCGTGCCTGGAAATGGCGCTACAATGTTTATCATGACCTGGCTTACTTTTAACGCTTTAGCTTGCCTGAGCGTATCTTTTATCGTTTCTTTTGTTTCCAGAGGGCTTGTTCCTATCAGGATGTTCAGTTTGACCGGTATCCCGTATTTCTTCAGTGTTTCGATACCTTTGTGTATTTGTTTCGATGTAATTCCCTTTTTTATATATCTCAGTATTTCGTCATTGAAACTTTCTACGCCGAGATCGACAAACCTGCAGCCGGTATCGTGTATTATCATGGCAATTTCTTCAGTAATCGCATCCGCCCTCGCCTGGCATCCCCATATAAACCCTCGCTTCTTCAATGTTTCGCATATCGGTTTCAGACGGTCGGTTGTGGTAATGAAATTGTCATCAATAAAGGCTATGGCACGGTAACCGTTATCTGCCAGCATTTCCAATTCTTCTATGATGTTTGCTGCCGACCGGTATGAAACGGGCGGTTTGCGGTTATTTTCTTTCCTGTATTCAATTTCGCGGGCAAAAGTCAGTGAACTTGGAACGCAATAGATACATCTGTATGGGCAATTACGGCTTGTCAATACCGTAGTGTAAGGATGTATCTTTAACTTCGGGTTCGTAAAGGGATATTTCTCGATGAAATGACGTGCAGGGAAGGGCAGGCTGTCAAGGTCTTTTATCAATTCCCGAGCAGGATTGTGATGTGCGCGTCCGCCTTTGATGAATGAAATACCTTTTATTGATCCGTAATCTTCTTTTTTGGAATCTATATTAGCAATGAGTTCTCTTACCGTTAATTCCGGTTCCCCGCGCACTACAATAACTTGCTCGTCGGTAAGCAATTTCTCCGTGTAGTAAGTAACGCCCGGTCCCATTACGATAATCTTGGCTTTCGGATTGTATTTCCTTATATGCCGTATTGTTTTCAGATCCGTTTCCAGCGACAGGTTGACATTCCACAAGATATAGCAGTTGCTTTTGTCATCAATAATAAACCGTATGAGATGTTTTTCATCTTTATCCTCAAGCACAAAATCTCGGTAATGTACACAATGCTCTTTCTCCAGAATCGCAGCAACGATGAGCTCGTAAATATTGGGCATCGGATAAACAATCCTCGTACAACCCGCTGTCCGTTCGGCAGGAAGTTCCCCGTCGAGGGAAGGAGGTACGATAAACGTTATTGTCATATATATAGATGTCCTTAGTTTACTGTTTCATACGGATCTTGTATTAGTAAAACTTATTATCTTTCGTTTTATTGTATATTGGCGTCTTTTTTCTTATATAAACGGATTATTCTTCGGGTTGTAATCATTGATTTTTTCATTGAAATTGCTCAAATCGTAAAAAAGATTTGGCAGTCTGCCTTTTTTTTTGTTATTTTGCACCCCGAAATCAAAGAAAGGAGAGATGGCAGAGTGGTCGATCGCGGCGGTCTTGAAAACCGTTGTACCGAGAGGTACCGGGGGTTCGAATCCCTCTCTCTCCGCTTATTATTTGAGGTAAAAATGCAAAGATTTGTTGTTATTTCAAGAAAATGTATTATCTTTGCGGCCTAATTTATAACAAGAACAAGCAGATGAACCGATTTTATTTTACATATTCCTTTTTTTACTTTTACTTTTGGCAGAAGGTAAGACAGGGTTTTGTACAATAAAATACAACGAGTATTGAATAACAACTAAATCCTGTCTGAGTAAGGCGGGATTTTTTTTTGAAAATAAAAAGAACAGATAAAAAAATTAACGATGAAATTACAATCAATCATGCTACCCGGAATAAGCGTTCAACGCCCGTTCATTATTGCCGGTCCGTGTAGTGCAGAAACAGAAGAACAGGTAATCACAACCGCTCGCGGGTTATCATCCAAGGGAGTGAAAGTGTTTCGTGCGGGAATATGGAAGCCGCGCACCAAACCCGGGGGCTTTGAAGGGGTAGGTATTGCAGGACTTCCGTGGTTACAGCGTGTAAAACGCGAAACCGGCATGTATGTTGGGACAGAAGTAGCGAATAAGAATCATGTATTTGAGGCGGTAAAGCACGGCATTGACATTCTTTGGCTTGGTGCTCGCACGTCTGTCAATCCGTTTGCCGTGCAAGAGATTGCGGAAGCGTTGAAAGTATCGGGTTTCGACGGACCTGTGCTTGTTAAGAATCCGGTCAACCCTGATCTCGAACTGTGGATCGGCGCTATTGAAAGGATATACAACGAGGGCATTCGACGTATAGGAGTGATTCACCGTGGGTTCAGCACTTACGACAAGAAACTCTACCGTAATCTACCTTCGTGGCACGTTCCGATTGAACTTAAGCGGCGTATTCCTGAAATTCCCCTTATTTGCGATCCGAGTCACATTGGTGGCAAGCGCGAACTTGTAGCGCCTCTCTGTCAGCAGGCTATGGACTTGAATTATGACGGTTTGATTATTGAATCTCACTGTTCACCTGACGATGCTTGGAGTGATAAAGAGCAACAAATAACGCCTGACATCCTGTCTTACATCCTTAACATGCTTGTTGTTAGGGAGACTAAGCAAACTACGGAAAATCTTATGCAACTAAGGCAGCAAATTGACGAGATTGACGCGGAATTGCTTAGTATTCTTTCCAAGCGCATGCGTATTTCGCGTGAGATCGGGCAATATAAGAAGGAGCACAACATGCCTGTGCTTCAAACTGTCCGTTATGACGAGATTCTTGCCGATCGTATTGCGCAGGCTGAGAAGATGGACATTGGTTCTCATTTTATGAAGATAATACTCGAAGCGATTCACGAAGAGTCTATTCGTCAACAGATTGAAGTTTTAAATAAATAATAAGATACGGATGAAAATTCAGATTTTGGGGGCGGGCAAGATGGGATCTTTCTTTGCCGATGTATTAAGTTTTGAGCACGAGGTTGCTATTTTCGACCCCGACAGCAGTCGTCTCAGGTTCACTTACAATTGTATTCGCATGTCCAAGCCGGAAGAGATCTTAGGTTTCGAGCCCGAGATACTTATTAACGCTGCAACGGTCAAATATACCCTTGATGCGTTTAACTCTGCTTTGCCATATTTGCCTGATTCGTGTATTCTTTCCGACATTGCTTCTGTTAAGACCGGCTTAAAGGAGTTTTACGAGACTTCGGGTCATCCATTTGTCTCCACTCACCCGATGTTTGGTCCCACTTTCGCCAACTTGGGCAATCTTTCTTCGGAAAATGCGATCATCATTACGGAATCTTCGCACATGGGGAAAGTATTTTTCCGCGATCTTTATAGTAGTTTGAAATTGAACATCTTCGAGTATTCTTTTGACGGGCACGACGAGACTATTGCTTATTCTTTGTCGATTCCTTTCACTTCTTCGCTTATTTTTGCCTCTGTCATGAAGCACCAGCAGGCGCCCGGGACGACTTTTAAGAAGCACAACGAGATCGCTCGCGGATTACTTTCCGAAGATGATTATTTGCTGACGGAAATTCTTTTCAACCCTCACACTCCTTTGCAGTTAACGCAGATCAGGAAAGAACTTGCGAGATTACTTTCCATCATCGAGAGCCGCGATACGGAGGCAATGAAGGAATTTTTGAAGAATGTAAGGAAAAACATCAGATGATTTTTGATGTTTGCTTCAACTTATATGTTCATATTTTATCATTCGCAGTCTAAATCTTGTACTTTTTAAGCAAGAACCTTTTGCGGGTGCGTTTTTTGCGCCATTCAGGAAATCATGGATGATTCTTTTCAGTTCATGAAATTCTGCTATTGAAAAAGCCATATTTACTGTTGTATCAGCGACGGGAAGGAAGACATCTTTTTGCAGTCCTTTTGCTTTATTTATTTCCGCGTAATGATATTCGTCGATTGCTTCGAGGTAATCGAGGAATACTCTAAGTTTATTGTTATCAGCGAAATGAACAAACACATTACCTGCTTCGAGATGTATCCGTGCGCAGGTTTTACATTTAAAGACTCTCATTGTTAAATGGCTTTCTTCAACGCTTCGACCCAGTTATTGATGCGCTCTTCGGTCAGGTTGCTTTCGTTATCCTCGTCAATGGCGAGTCCTGCGAATTGCCCGTTGATTATTGCCTCCGAATCGTCGAACGAGTACCCGTCCGTTCCGGTCAGACCGATAATCTCGGCTTTTTTGGAGACTGTTTTGTAGATAATTCCCATAGCGCTGCAGAATGTATCGGGATACGAGGATGAATCGCCGCATCCAAAGAGCGCTATTTTCTTGTTCGTCAAGTCTACGGAAGAGATTATTTTGATAAAACTCTCCCAATCGTCCTGCAAGTCGCCGTACCCCCATGTCGAACTGCCGAGCAACAGTATTTCGTAGGGAATCAGGTCATTTGCGCCGGCTTTCGCGACGTTATAAACATCGTTATCGCTGACGTTTAGTTTTTTTGCGATCGTCTTTGCAACATTTTGCGTGTTACCGCCGGATGAACCGTAGAAAATTCCAATTTTATTCATTATTATATTTGTTTATTAAATGAGCATGCAAAATTACTCTTTGTATAATCCTCCGTCAATCCCCATTTTGAGGTATTTTTCGACCTTCAAGTCATTATTAATTATGATATTTACTCTGACAGTCCCCATTTCGAGATATTTTTCGACCTTCACGTCATTATTAATTATAGTATTTCCTCCGTCAATCTCTATTTCGAGATATTTTTCGACCTTCAACTTATTATCAATTATAATATTTTGTGCAAACTTATTACTTTTTCCTTTCTTATTTGATATAAAATTAAATGTAACGAACAGTTTTCCGGTTTATTATCCTATAAGTTTGATGACATCGGTTATATTTTAAAAGTTCCCGCCAATCTTTTGAAAGTGCACAGTATATATTAGCCGATTCCTGCAATACATTTTCTTTAACATGCAATACATCTTCTGCAATACGTTATACTCTGGCTGATTCCCGGAGTATATTTAGAGGTGCACGGAGTTCTTTCGCGAGTGCACGGAGTTCTTTCGCGAGTGCACGGAGTTCTTTCGCGAGTGCACGGAGTTCTTTTGCGAGTGCACGGAGTTCTTTTGCAAGTGCACGGAGTTCTTTTGCAAGTGCACGGAGTTCTTTCGCAAGTGCACGGAGTTCTTTTGCAAGTGCACGGAGTTCTTTTGCGAGTGCACGGAGTTCTTTTGCGAGTGCACGGAGTTCTTTTGCAAGTGCACGGAGTTCTTTCGCGAGTGCACGGAGTTCTTTCGCAAGTGCACGGAGTTCTTTTGCGAGTGCACGGAGTTCTTTTGCAAGTGCACGATGTATATTTATGAAAACAGCGCGCACTTTTTTAAGTGCACGCTGTTATTTTTCGGGTTATAATTATTAACTTATGACTGTTAGTTTGTAACTCCTTAAATCTTTCTATTCCTGAACCTGAGATGTCTCACCTCTTTATATTCCGGGCTTGATCCTCCGAAGAGAGCCTTTACATATTCCTTTACCGCGAGGGCTATGTCCATCATACCGGTTTTCGGAGCGTAGAGTAACTTGTCCCTTTTCATGCGCGCCTCTTCCAATTCGTTGTTTACTTTGATTGCTCCGTCGTTTGCGATGCCCATTTCATCTTTCAGTTTGTTCAACGCTTCGACAGTGAGTTCTTTTTCTACGGGATTATAGAGCGGTTGCAGGGATACGACGGTAATTAATTGCGTAAAATGCTCTATTTGCTCGGTAAAACTACGCTGTGACACGGAAATGTGTTTCTGTAACTCATCACCTTCCAACAGTGGCACGATATTTATAGGTTTTGCTCTCGTTCCGCGAATTTTTCGTACTATTTCCCTGATATGTATCAAGGCTGTTTTAGGTAATCCAAGGGCAATTGATACCGCTTGGACGCGCGTTGCGAGCGGCAGCAGGAGCGCGAATTTCTCTTTCCTGTTACCTTCCGCTACAACCGCTTCTGCGATAAGATAATCTACGTCATTGATAGAATGTCTTACATACGCTGACAGTAACTTCATATTCTCGATTTTCAACTCATCGCGCTGTGGGTTATACACCGGTCCAAAGATAATACATTTACCGGTCAGGCTTATAAAGTTTCCAGCATAGGTATTCATTCCCGATTCACTTGTTGACTTTTTAAGTTTTGGAACTGTATTCATAATTTTATTCTTTTTTATTTATTATTTTATGTCCATCGATTAAACGATTTCCGGCTGCAAAAGTATATATTTTTTTTGAGATTGCAAAATATACCTGTAAAATTCCTTATTTTTGGGCATAAAAAAAGATTCCGCAGACATTTTTTCAGTTATCTGCGGAATCTTTTTAACGAAATTCGCGAAAAAGTCAGAATACTCCTGCTTCAACGACTTTTTCTACAAAAGCAGAAGCAGTTTTACTGAAGGCAGCCCTAAGTAAGCCGTGTGCAGGATAAGCACATAAATTATATTCGGCGCCAACTTCAGCATCATCAACTATCCTGTACTTTAACTGTACCTTATATTGATGTGCATACTCACTCTCAAAAGCATAATTGATGCTCAATCCGTATTTGGCAGGACCATCAAACAATTCAATGGGAAATGTAAATATTTCAGGAAGTTTATATATTGTAATAGTGTCGCTTGCATCCTCTGAAATAAATATATAACCTTCCGCTTTTCCAACTCCCCGCTCGACATCAAGTTCAAGTCCGCAACCATTATAGCCAACGATGTAACCTGTAGCCAAATTTTCGTTACCACAACGGCGCACGATCCCAACACTGAAACCTACTTTCGCATTTTCAGGAAGTTTTGGCACTACTGTGCAAATTATCAGAGGAGCACCAATGGCAGTTACACTTGGAAGTACTCCTACCTTAAAAAGAAAAACATTCTCTGCCGTCTCTTCAAACTGTTTTTCCCATACTCTGCTATCTACGTTACAGCGTTCATCCCGCGTAATCAGTAAAGTCTCATTGTCCCAGTCAATACCGGAATCCGTACCGGCAGCAGCCAACGAAAGCAATTCTGATTGAGAATTGATAATATAAAGCCTGCCAGATTCTATTTTTATTGCTCCATGGTACCCCAACGGAATGTCGTAATCCCTGACACTTAAAGAAACAGGGTAATTTTTAAATTGCAATACACGTTTAATAGTTGTTAACTCCAAATCGAAAAAGCTGTCATTTCCCCGATGAAAGCCGGGATTGAAAGAAGCAGGATATACTTTGCCGGATAATATTACCGGTAATCCCTCTTCCGGGATATTCCATTCCTTTGCATACTGAGGATAATTGCAAATTCGATAGGTATTTGAAATAGAACCAAAACTTTCCACAAGGTAAGCTGTTGGCTCTGTATCGTCAAACAGTTTTGCAATTATGATAGAAGATGAATGTATTTGGCTTTCTTGAAAAGATTCTTTTAGAACTGTTTTATAATCCGTTAGATAACGGTTTACATCATCTGTCCGTATTGTGCTGGGAGGTAAAATGTCGCCTTCAACTATCCCCTGTCCAGTAGCATCTTCTACTTCATCACTCAATAACCCTGCTTGCACAGTATCATCGTCGGCAGTTGTTTGTATGGGTAAATTCTCATCAGAACAACCCGCAACAAAGAGCATTACGCTGCATACTAAAATTGTAAAAAACTTTGCTTTCATGATTTTTTCTTCCTAATTTAATGTGTTGATTAATAAAAAAATACTTCCGCCGGCAACAACCGGCAATAATTCACGAACTTCATTCGATACAGACCCAAAACCTTCCCTTGCGGTCAGAACATTTGGGTAATTGAAGCTTGCACCGCGCATTTCTAAAACAACATCAAAAGAATTGTCCGAATTTTGGGCGCTAACTTCAAGACTATTAGAGGAAGTATAACTTGCCTCTGTCAATTTCGGCGCTGCATGGGCGAACCCAACACCAACAATCATTAAGATTGCTAAGAATAAAACGTTTTTTGTTTCCATAAAAATAATTATTTAATGAACATAAAAAATTATGCCCTGTTTATATTATGGTAAATGCAGAAACATATAAAACGTTGCATGGCTATCTAAAATATTTTTATTTTTTTACTGTTTCTGTTTTGATTGCAAATGTACATGGTGTTTTTTAACTGCCAAATTCTGTTTTTTAAAAAACTTCCGCAGACAAACTGTTAATCTGCCTGCGGAATTTAAAAAAATACTGTCGCGACCGTCTATTTATTTATTTTGAATGATGCGCCTGACTCTTTGGTGAATGGTCCTTTGATGGTAACATTCCCCTTAGGTTTTAACGTAAGTGTTGCATTGTTGGTGATTACATCGTTGCCGAGATAAATGTCACCGCAACTGCTAACGATTGTATTGGTGGTTACAGTTTGATTGGTGAAGTTGACGGTTGTACAAGTAACTGCTTCAACGGCAGCATAAGCATTTAATCTGCCGGAAGCAACCAACCCGCTAAGAGATGGGATTCTGTTTGCACCATCAAGCAGATACTGTTTTACCGACAAAGCAAAATTTGCCGGATTATTTTTGTATGCTTGTATCATACTTTGCGGCATTGCAGCATACATTAAAGCGATAACGCCTGCAACTTGGGGGGTTGCCATAGATGTGCCTGTTTTATTTCCATAAATATTATTTGGAAGTGTAGAATAAATAGTTGTGCCCGGAGCTCCGATATCAATGGTATTAATACCATAACCTGCATTTGTGTATTTAACATCTGCAGATGTGGTATTCGTTACTGCAATTAGAAATTCACTTGAACAAGCAGTAGGAACATCTCCTACCTGATCTATATTCCAATTTGCATTAGCAGTAGCCGCACAACTTAATATTCCGACATTGCCTAAGGCATCATACATCGAACACCAGATGGGATAATTAGCGGGATTTCCCTGGTCAACTCCAAAAGATGAATTAGTGGCAACTATAAAAGCTCCGCGTTGTCCATTGGTTTCGTTATATGTCGCTCGCATTTCTAACACATAAGAATAGGCTTCAACAACTGTTGCCTCATTTACGGAGCTACCACAAACAGGAAAATTTTTAATACTCCAATTCACTCCGCTTACGCCTTTATTGTTATTTCCAATAGCTCCAACGATACCGAAAACGTGTGTTCCGTGATCATCACTATTAATAATTCCTGTATGAGTATAGGCATTCCATCCGTCATAATCATCAATATATCCATTGCTATCATCATCTATGCCATTATTTGGAATGTCATAAATGTTTTTCCAAAAACTTAAATCTTCGTGATTTAGATCAAATCCCTCATCAACAACAGCTACTACAATCTCATCGCCGGTTGAAGCGACACCTCCTGTAGTAAAATCATCCCAAACATCGGGCAAACCAATTTTTGCAGGTGCCCATTGTTGACTGTAATAGGGATCATTTGGAGTAAGGGCTCTCAAAGTAATATTTGTATGATTATTTTGAATGTGTTTAATATTGCCATTTTTCGACAGATTACTCATTTTCATACCTCTTTGTTCTATTTTGCCCGTGATTTCGAAAAGCCAAATATTTAGTCTTTTAGATAAAAGGCGTTTGGGAACAATCCCCTCACCGGAATTATCGGCAAATTTTGCTGCATCTACTCCTTGTTCTAACCATATTATAAATTCGTTTTCTACATAGTCGACAGAATTTTGCGCATATATCGAACCTGTAAGTAGGGTGGCAATAATTATACAAAATACCCTTTTCATATCAATTCTTCTTAATAAATACGATAAGCGGATTATCCTGTGAATCCATAAACGTTAATTCATAGTTTGAGATTTCAAATTTTGTGACACGCATTATGTGATCGCTAAAAGCCATTCCCCAGTTATCTTCCGCAATTCGAGTGCCACCGTAATTTTTAAAACTGATTTGTTGATGTTCTTTCATTTCAAACTGAAAACCAATTTTATTATAGAAAGTATTGCCTGCTATTTCTCCTTGTGTATTTTTAGGAATCGCTATTGAAATATTTGGGAAAATAGCGTCGTTATCAGGTGATGAACCGATAGTTGTCAATTCATCGGAAATACGTATCATCGTTATTTCCCATATACCATTTATGGCAGATAAAGTTTCCTGTTCTGACGGCGTATCTTTATTTACACGTTCAAAAATCCACAATAATGGCTGCGGCATATCGGTTAGAATCCCCTGCAAAAACTCTATCCTGATTTTATTTTTCTCTGCATCTATAAATTGACATCTGTAAATATATGTACCACCATACTCTATTCCTGTTGTTTTGTCATAATAGATATATAACGAGTCTGATTTCAATTCATACGTTTTAAACCTTTCGTCTATGTTGTTGATATTATAATAGTGTGATACCTTGCCGTCGGGAAAAAATTCCCAAACTCCGTAATAGTCCACAGGGTGAATAAGATCATAATCCCACGCATCATTTTCTTCGATTACTTTCCATTGCCCATAAAGCAATTCATTTTGTGGATCTGTAGCATCTTCTACTTCATCGCTCAACAATCTTGCTTGCGCCGGATCATTGTCGGCAGTTTGTACAGGTAAATTCTCATCCGAGCAACTTATCCCAAACAACATTACGCTGCATACTAAAATTGTAAAAAACTTTTTTGCTTTCATAATTTTTTCCTCCTTAATTTTACTTTGTTAATAACATTTTTTTAGTGTCAATGATAACGCCGTCAACAACGAGGGAATAGGCATAGATACCTGCCTTAAGGTCTGAACCTTTAAGCGTGACTAAACCTGAATCTGTTGCCGGTAGCGTTTTAAGTAACTTACCCGAAAGGTCGGAGATGTAGATGGCTGCATCTGTGGCGTCTTCGGGTAACTCGTAACGGATTTCCGTTGTTTCCTTCCAGGGGTTTGGGTTGTTCTGGTAAAGAACAGCCTTGGGAATTTCAACGTAATTCGCGTCAGTCGGGCTTTTGGCAGCAATATATTTGAGCAAATCTTTCAGTTCGTCAATCTGCTTTTGCTGTTTTTCAATCGTTACCTGCTGCTCCTGAATAGCAGTTGTCAGGACAGGAATGAAGCCGTCATAGTTCAAGGCAAGATATCCCAAACTGTCTTCAAAGACAAGGTTGGGCAGTATCTCCCTAACTTCGTCCGCGATAAAACCGAAGGATTGCCTTTTCTCGGTATCACTTTTGTGATTGTAACTTACACCTCGCAATCCCTGTACAGTGCCGAGAGCATTGTCCAAATCACGGATGTTTTCCTTGAATCTCCTGTCGGAAGACAGAATCCAACCGCCATTAATGGCTGCATAACATGTCAGATTGAAATTTCCGATGTGAAGGGAATACGAGGGACTATCCTGGAGAATACCAACTCTCCCACTGGGCATAATGATAAACTCCGTCCATCCCAGCGCCTCTATCTTGTCGAGCGTCAACAGTGAAGTGTCGCTCGTCATTGGATTCATGTTCATTTTTACGTTTGTGAATCCTATTAATACTGCAGCAACTAACGTTGCTATTAAAATTATCTTTTTCATTTTTATAAAAATTTTAATTAATAATATGTACATTTTTTTATTGCTCTTTTTTGAGGAAGCATCTCATAGGCAGTCGCTGAGGAAAGGAAAGTTAAGAGCGACTGCCTTCCTCGAGCGAGATGAAATCTCCTCATCCATAGATGGTGTTTTATTTCTTTCGGGTTGTTGTAAAATATGTTGTCCGGCGTTTGGATAAGCGTCGGAAAATAATACATACCCGTATCGTCCTTTAATATAAAGGATACTGACGCTTTGTAAATGTCGTTTGCGCAAAGCAAATCAGTAAGG